>CAZWLZ010000168.1:0-6141 GCA_964634505.1 uncultured bacterium
AGCATGGTGTGCCGTCAATCGTCAAACAGTTTCGGGTAGAATTGCCTCACCTCAACAACAAATTTCTGTAGAAAAAGCCTTAAGAGGAGTAACGATTGAGGCGGCTTATTCTTTAGAATTAGAATCAGAAATAGGTAGTTTAAAAACGGGCAAAAAAGCTGATTTAACCATTTTAGAAGATGATCCTTTGACAATTAATCCCGAAAATCTCAAAGATATAAAAATTTGGGGAATAATGTTTGAAGGGAATATTTACCCCATTTCAGCTAATAAAATAAGTGAAATTAAACCTACTAATTCTCCAGTTGATTATTCTATTTATCAATTAGAATATATCAGTGCCACTCGTGGCTAGTGACACACGAATTTTTTTGCTTAAATTGATAGGTAAAGCTAATTAACGTAAATTTTGAGATAAGCTAAAATTATCCTTCTGTCTTGGTTTTATAGATATTATCGTTAATTGGAAGTTATATGAAGTTCGCTTAAATACTTATAATCAAATCCCCGCAGATAATCTATGAAGATAGTGTTTTATTTATAAATGATTATCCGAACCTGATATTAATTAAAATTTTTCTTAATCTAAAAGGGTTTTAGGACGAGATAGAAAAAAAGGGGTAATAAAAACCCCTTCAAAAAATCAAAAATTGTTATTTTGTCCTCGTTTATTTAATTTAGAATGCTGATGAATTTGAGGAAATCCAAGACGTTTAACTTGTTGATATTTACGTTGTTGTTCAAGTTGTTTAAGTCTAGTATAATCAACCCAACGAATACAATCAACAGGACAAGTATCAATAGCTTCTTGAATTATATCTTCAGCATCACCATCTTGATTAAATACTCTTGAACGTCCATATTCTGGTTCAATATAAAAGGTATTAGGTGAAACATGGGCGCAATGAAGACAACCGATACAAATAGTTTCATCTACATAAACGCCTTTTTGTCGAACTTCCCCTCCTAATTCTGGTTCAAAACCGCTTCTTTCGGGATTTTCTCGCAAAATTCCGCCTAATTCGGGGGCAAAATTCATATTTTCAGAGTTATTATCATCATTTTTAGACATAATTAACTCCAGCGTTGTAATACAAGCCGAATTGAGCCATCTTCATTTTTTTGTTGTTCATTTATTTGAAATCCTTGCTTTTCGGATTCCGTTACTACGGTATTAAAAGCATAACCTTGAGTTACTTTTTGTAAAAAACCTTCCACGCTTAAAGGTTGTTGCCAATACTGTAAATCTGCTACTAATTCGTAGGATTCTCCATTCCAACTAAAACCAATGTCATAATTATTTTCTTGGGAAATAATAACTTCGGCGGTGCGAGTTTGCCCTTGATAGCCACGAATAGGCAAAGGACCAGATTTCCAATCAATACCTAATTGAGAAAGAGAAGTTTTGAGGGAGGAAAGATTGCGAATTTGAGTTTTGATGTTACTAAAGTGTGACATAAGTTTGATGATTAAATTTTGTTTAGGTTGTATAAATGATAATTAATTTAAAGTTTACCAATTTTCGGACTGAATTTGGTTATTTGTGACTGAATTTTGTTGATTATTTTGGGCAAAATATTCTGAGGTTGTTTCTGTCGATACAACTCTACCTAGTTGGGCTTCGATCGCCTTCGTCACTTCTTGGCAGGAGTTTCCCATGATTCCTGTTACGGTTTCTTTTACTCTACCATCGGGATAAATAATAAATTCTAAGGTTTCTAAATTCATTTTTTTATGTTTTATATGGTTAATAATCCAGAGGGATTGACTGATAATAATTCTCTTCTTTGTAAATTTTCTTGATCTAAAATTTCGTTAGCTGCTAGTAAACCGCTACTAATTGCCCTTTCCATTAAGCCACAAGGGAAGGGCATTTTTACCCAATCTCCAGCAAACATTAAATTTTTTATGTCTGTTTTTGATTCTGGGCGATCGCCAAAACTATTAGGGGGATAACCACTAAAATTTTTTTGATTTACTAATTCTTGATGTAAAATTTTAGCATTTTTGAGAGAGGGTACAATTTCGTATAATTCGCTTTTGAAAGTAGTTAATAAGGAATTTTGATCGGGAAATTCTTTTTCTTTATAACAATAAGCGTGCAACTCTACCACACTTCCGCCCGTTTGTCTAGCCCAATTAATATATTCGGTTTGAATACGATGATAAAGAGTAATACTATCCGTTAAACGATAACCAGAAACTGAAGAAAAATTACTATTTTCCCATTCAAAATCTTGATTAAACCAAAATCTAGCTACCGCAAAAGGATCGGCGATCGCCAATTTTTCTACTTGTAAAGTAGTATTGACACAAGCATTTTTATCTCCTTCCATTAAGTTAAATAAATGTTTAACTCCCCCTACATCAGTGGCAATTACAAAATAATCGGCTTCAATAGTGTGAGATTTAGAGTTAAAATTTGGCTCATTTGCTATTAATTGAACTTGATTTTTTTCTTGTTTTTTAACCTTATATTTCGTTAAATTTCTTTTAGCTGGACCAGTTAATAATTTACCATTTTCATCATAAGTTGCCCCATGACAAGGGCAAACAAATTTACCATTTTCTTGTTTAGCAACAGTACAACCTTGGTGGGTACAGGTAAGAGAAATGGCGTTATCAGTATTCTTTTTGACGGCAAAGACATTATCACCTGCTCCATAATAATCTAATTTTTCATCTTTTAATAAAGAATTATAATCTACAAAAAAAGGTACATTACTAACTTCATTACCTTGAAAATATTCAAGAGATTTTATCCTACCATTTTCACAAATTAACTTATTAATATTAACTTCAGTAATCACTTCATTATTATTAGATAAAACATGATTAATAATCGGTTTTACTAAACTGGTAGCCATATCATCCACCGTGGCATTAAAAGCTAATCCTTCAGGATTGCCAAAAAAATAAAAATGAAAAAACTGTAACAATTCCCCTGCACTTAAAGCATCAGGTGCATTTAAAGTTGACTTAGCAAAAGGTAAAAAATACAAATCAAATAAACCTTGAGGAAAATCATTTTTAGCCCAATCAGCCACAGAAATAGAATCCAATTTTTGATAACTATTAGGAATTTTAAAACTTGTTATAGCTTGAAAAACTTCCCAATGAGACGGTTTAGTTAAATTAATACCCCAACGAAGACAATTAGAAGAAGAAAAAGCTAAATCAACTATATTCCAAGGAAACGCAGAGTGACTAGGTTTAAATACTTCAGGTTGATATTTATTATCCTTAAATAAAACGCAATAAGATTTTAGAGATTGAAAATTATCCTTAATATTAAGTTCATTTACAATACTTTTTAGGTTGTAATATTGAGGGAAGAAACCATGAAAACCATGTTCCATTTTAAATTTTTCTTCTCCTACTTCTATATCCCAACTCGCAATTTTACCTCCTAATTGGGGTGCTTTTTCTAATAGAGTAACAGCAAAACCTCTACTACTTAATTCATAGGCAGATGCTAATCCTGCTAAGCCTCCACCAATAACTACAACCTTTTTTTTACTCTGTAAATAACGAGGTAAATTTAATTTATTTTGCCCATAAATAGTAGGTTGTGGTTTGGCAAAACGAGAGTAACCTAATAATCCTAAAAAACTGCTAAAAGCAAAAACTTTTAATAAATTACGCCGAGAAATATTTGTCATTTTGTATGAATAATAATTGCTAAAAATAAATTTTTATTAATTGCTAAAACTACTTCAAATTATCCTATCTCTTTTGTGATAATTGTCATTAATAGTAAAGAGTTTAAAATCTTTTTATTCAATCAATATATTTTAGTTAATCAGAGAATTGCTATAAAGATATAACAATTAATCGTTTTTAAAATTTTCAATCGTTAATTGTCAATTGTCAATTATTAAAAGTTTTTTTCCAAAAGAGGTAAGTAATTGCTAAATTATTATAAGTATAATTACTGTGAGTGAATTACTTGTGTTTTTTAGCGTTGTTATTCCTACTTATAATCGTCTTCCTATTCTCCAAAAATGTCTCCTTGCTTTAGAAAATCAAGATTTAACTGATCAAAAAGTTTCTAATTATGAGATTATTGTTGTTGATGATGGCTCAACTGATGGCACTTTAGACTGGATTTCTGATAATTTTAGTTTATTACCTCATGTTAAAACTGTCACTCAAAATCATGGTGGCGCAGCTTCTGCTAGAAATTTAGGCATTGATAATGCTAACGGTGATTGGATTATTTTTATTGATAGTGATTTAGTTGTAACCTCTGTTTTTTTACAATCTCATGCAAATGCTTTAGTAAAAGAAATGGGAATTCAAGGAAATGATTGTCTTTTTACTTATGGTGCGGTTATCAACACTTGCAATTTTGACAATCCCACCTCCGAAAATTATAAAATTACTGATTATTCAGCCGCTTATTTTGCGACAGGAAATGTGGCGATCGCCAAAAAATGGTTAAAAAAAGCTGGAATGTTTGATACCAGTTTTAAACAATATGGTTGGGAAGACTTAGAATTAGGAGTAAGATTAAAAAAACTCAATCTAAAATTAGTAAAATGTCCATTAGCCGTGGGTTATCATTGGCATCCAGCTTTTAAATTAGATGACATACCGCAATTAATTGAAAAAGAAATTGAAAGAGGAAAAATGGGAGTAGTATTTTATCAAAAACATCCCACTTTTGATGTCAAAATGATGATTCAAATGACATGGATACATAAATTATTATGGGGTTTACTAAGTTTGGGGGGTAATTTAAACGAAAAAACTATGGCACCATTATTACAATGGTTAATTAATCAAGGGAAATCCCAATTGGCTTTAGAATTAGCCCGAATTTTTCTCAATTGGTATAACGTCAAAGGCGTTTATACTGCTTATGAAGAAATAGGATAAAAAAAAGATAAACTTTATGTTAATTCAATTATATTTTGATTAAATATATTTTTTTTTGTACACTAATATAAATTTAAGATAAATTATTTTTAATATTCGGAGGATAAAATGGCGATCGTTACAGGTATAATTGGCTTCTTAATAGGTGCAATAATTCTCTTTTTGCTGAATAAAGATAAAGTTGATAGCATCCAATTAGAAGAAGTAAAAACAAAAGCATTAAATCAGGCAGAAGAAGATTTTGAAACACGCAAACAAAAAATAATTGCTGATTTACAACAACAATATGAAACAGAATGGAGTGCAAAATTAGCCTCAGCGCAAACATCTTATGAAAGTGAAATTGAAAATTATCAAACTAAATTAAGTGAGTTAGAATCAAATCAGGCTGAAATTGTTTATTTGGAAAATAGAGTTAAGGAATATCAAAGTCAAATTAATGAATTACAAAATATAACGAATGAATCTGAAGTAGATGAAAGTTATATTAATCAATTACAAACAAGAATTGGAGAATTAGAAAAATATGAAATTGAAGTTAATCAATTACAAACTAGAGTTAGTGAATTAGAAGGATATGAAACTAAAGTCTATGAATTACAAACTAATCTTAATCAATTAGAAGAATCTTATCAAATTCAAATTCAAGAATTAGAGGCAAATTACGAAGGTGAAATTTCTCAATTGAGAGAATCTATGTTGAAAGATGAGAAAGAATCTTTTGTTGATACTCAAGATGAGGATTTTCTTACAAATACCAATTCTTTACTAGCCGAATCAGATGAGGGTGTTGAATCTGAATCTTTATCTGATTCGGCTAGTTATCTACTAAATGATGAAATAGAATCTGATGATAGAGAAAAATTTATATCAGATTGGGATGAAGATTCTCCTCAAGTTGAGATAGAAGCGCAATCAGTCATTAATTCTTTTGATGAGATGGGGGATATAGATGAAGATATTGACACTAAAATGGAGTTTGTTAGTAATGCAGAAAAAGATTCTTATTTTGATTCCCCAGATGAAATTTTAGAGTTACAGTCTGATGATTTAAATGATATGAATGAAGGGGAAGATTTTAGTTTTGAGGCTTTTCCTGATAACTCTGAAGATGATAATGATAATGTAATGATGATTCAAGAGGAAGAATCTTTAGATGATAATTTAGAATTATCTGCTGATGATTTAACTGATATGAATGAGGTGGAAGATTTTAGTTTTGAGGCTTTTCCTGATAACTCTGAAGATGATAATGATAAT
>CAZWLZ010000168.1:6241-7898 GCA_964634505.1 uncultured bacterium
GTAATGATGATTCAAGAGGAAGAATCTTTAGATAATAATTTAGAATTATCTGCTAATGATTTAACTGATATGAATGAGACGGAAGATTTTGATTTTGATTCTTTTGCCGATAACTCTGAAGATGATAATTTAAAATTATCTGCTGATATTCAACAAAACCAGTCATTATCAGAAGAAGAAGCCTTAGATTTAGATTCATTTATCAATGATACTGAAGATGATAATCCCTTTTTTAATGAAAATGATTTGACATCAAATGATATTAAAAATGAAAATGATGATGACTTGGATTTAGATTCATTTATGAATGATTCTTTTGACAAAAATGATGATGATAACGATAATCTGTTTGATGAAGAATTAGATTTATCTGATAAGTCAAATGATGATAATGATGATTTTGATTTTGATTCTTTCTTTGATGATAAGAAATCTAGTTAGTTTGAATTTTTGTTGAATTTTATTTAGTTTTATACTACTTCTCTTATAAGTAAACATACTCTTATTTGGTGGGCATTGCCCACCTTAATTTTTTTGTTTGATTACATCATTACTAATTATTTTTTAATAAAGGAATAATTAGTTTTGTTTTATCTTTGTCAAGATTGAATTTTAAGGTAATAATTTTTTCTTCTAAATTTAAGAGGTTTATCTGTTTACTTTCTCCTCCCCAATTCATACTATAGGCTGGAAAATTACTTGCACTTAAACTAAGTCTAATTTGATGATTTTTTTTAATACAAATACAAGTAAATTGAAAAGGTAATTTAATGATTTTTTTCTTGTCTTTTATACTTATATATCCTTGAGAAAAATTATAAACTTTATTATTAGGAAATACTTGCGAAATAATGCCGCATAAATCAAATTTAGGTTTATCTGTTGTTACTTCAATTTCTAATTCTATTACCCCACAAATATTTAAGTCTTCTATTAATTTTTCTGATGTATAAGTTAGAATATCACTTCTATTATCTAATTTTGACCGTTCAAATGCTCCACTATCCATACTAGCATGACCTCCTAAACTTGGAGTAGCTCTCCAAAAATCACACACTAAAATATCTATTTGATTTTTTAGATTTTCTTTATTTTCTAATAATAGTAATTTACCTATATCTTGATTTACACTAGATAAACCTGTACTTTTTAGAGTAAAAATTACTTGTTTTTGATTTTTTAAATTGCTTACTTTTATCCATTTATTACTTCCCATCTCAAATAAAATAATAGGTAAATCATCAAAAATTTTATTATTTATTCCTTTTAAAAACTTATTAAACCATATTATTTGTAATTCATTAATATTATTTTTTGCTAACTTTCCATAATGGCGATCGCCAGATATATTACTCCAAGGTAAATGCGCCCAAGGTCCAATAATTAAATGTTGAAGAAATTGACTTTTTTGACTTATTTGTGAGTATAAATTAAGTGTGCCTCGTAAATAAGAATCAAACCAACCTCCAATATGTAACATAGGTAAATCAACATTTTTAAAATAAGTTTTTGGCGATAAATCTTGCCAATATTGATCATTTTCATCATGATTTAACCATTGATAATAAAAATTACTAGGGGCATATTTTCGTAAAACTTCTTGTAAAATAGAAGAATGATCATAAATTGGTAAATTTTGCGAAGCAAGATAAAGTAT
>CAZWLZ010000169.1:0-7840 GCA_964634505.1 uncultured bacterium
GGGGGTTAGGGGGATCGATTAAGGTGGGATGGTATTCTGTGGCCTGTCCTTTTTTTATACGGATAACAGGCATTCTGCCTGTGCGATCGCCATCAATCTACTAAATAACTTCTATAGCTAATTGATCATAATACTGATACAATTCTCGATAATCATAAGACTCAGCAAAACTTCGGGCATTTTTCTCGACAAAATTTAACTGTGAACCATCTAATAATAAATTATAAATAATATCAGTATAATCTTGAATTGAATCATCAATAATACAATTAAAATTAGATTCAACAGGATAACCCCTAAAAGCAATTTTTGTACCTAAAATAGCCTTACCATAACTCATCGCCTCAATGATTTTTAAAGACGAACCAGTGCCTGATAACATAGGAGAAATAACTAAATTTGCCTGATTATATAACATAGCTAAAAGTTCAGAATCTATCTTACCTAAAGCCATAAAATTATCTTTAATTTCGGGATTACAACAACTACCAATAACAATAAAATTACAATCAAAATGAGTATATTTTTGTTTAAAAATAGCAGCCATATTACTAATAAGATTAACAGCCTCAAGATTAGGAAAATGGTAACTTCCCACAAATAAACAATAATTTTTTGTGATCCAATTATACTTTTTAATAACTTCTAAATCAGAAAAATTTGCCTTAAACTTATTTAAATTTGGTAACTCAACAGGATTACAAATAACATTACTATTAATGCCATATTTAGCCAATAAAATTTGATCTTCTGGTGACACACAAATCACCTTATTAGCAATAGCTAAACTACTAATTTCTTCTGCTAATAAAACATCTTTAATCATGGAATTTTGATTAACTTGTTTATAAATAACATCATGGGCAGTAACGATTAATTTTACCCCTTTTTTTTCACATATTTTACCAACTGTTTTCGCCCAAAATGGATACTCTAAAAAAACAATATCTGCCCAATCTGTAATCTCTTCAATCCAAGTAATAAAATGGCGATCGAATCTGAATTGATAATACATGCTTAAACGCCAATCTTGACTAATGTCTAGTATCGAATCTTGAGTAAAAAGACTGGTATTTTCCTTCTTATTTAGATTTAATTGACATGAAGACTGATAAATATTAGTATAAATTTCCTTAATAAAATCTAATTGATCAAAATCTTGCTCATAAAAACTAAAACGTAAATTATCTTTAAAAACTTCTTGATTCCCCCCAGTAGAAAATATCCAAATTAAATGATTTTGAGATTGTAAATAATCAATCAATAAACCCACTCTTTGGCTTGAACCTGCTTTTCGTTCCAAAATGTCTTGCCAAGGGTATAAGATAGCGATTTTAGCCTTATTACTAGGAATATTTGGCAGTGAGACTTTAGCCGAAGAGAAAACTTTTTGTAAAATATTATTGATTAACTCTTGATACGTTAAATTTTTATGTTGCCAAATAAAATTAATTAGATGATTTTTTTCAAGTAAATTAACTTCTTTATTAAGGGAAATAGTAGGCGGTAATAAATAACAGGAATTAGAATTAATTATTTCTTGAATTTTTGTTAATAAAAATTGTTCTTTAAATAATAGAAATTGACTTTTTTGCAGTAATTTAATTTCTAAATTAAACTCTAATTCATCTAAATCTTTTTGATTTTCTATCGCATATCGATAACTATATAAATCATAAACTTGAGTAATCAGAGGAATTTTACTTAAATTTAATTTCTTTACTAAAATTTCACTAGCTATATTATCCAGAAAAATCCCATCTAAATTTTTTACAGCTAATTCATCAGCTAAAAAACAAGGCATTTCTAAACTATTAATATCAATTAAATTTCGGGAAAAACTCCATTTATTTTCATATACTTCTTGAAAATATTTATCCTTATTAATATTATTAATTTCATCTAAAAAAGATATAGTTAAACCATAATTTAGAATCCAATAATTAGCTAATTTATAATTAGTAATAATTTGTTTAATTCTATTAGTAAAATCGATAAAATTTTCTTCTCTAAATTGATTATCTAAAGGATAAATTATTAAATAAATTTCATAACCATAATTAGATAAATATTCTAAATGAGTTAATGAAATTAATTGATTAATACTAGAATTTATTAAATTATCTCCCTCCGCAATATAAAGAATTTTTCCTATACTTTGAAACTTATTTATTTTCTCTTTATTAGTATTAAAATTTAAGTCATAATTAGGTGTATTTAATAAAGTATTAATTAAAGTAGTAGATAAATGTTTTTGTCTCCACGTTAAACTAAATTCTGCTGCTGATTTAGTATATTTTTCTATATTATTAATCACTTTAATGATAGTTTTATATATATCTTCTTCTTTCTTATAAATACCGGATATAGTTTCATTAACTTGGGTTACTAACCAACTATTAGCTGGAATAATTACAGGTTTTCCAGCCGCCAAAGATTCAGTAAAAACTCCTGAAGTACGATAACGATAACTCTCTGTATCATAAGGAAGTAAAACTATATCTGCATTCGCCAAAAGTTGATAATAACTATCTGCATCCATTTCTTTATCAATTACTTTAATCTGAGTTTCTGGATATTTTTTTAACTTCAATTTTGCTTCTAATATCCCTACTTCTCCTTTATTAATATTGAAGTTAGATTGAATCGTAAATTTAATTTTATTGGTAGCAATATAGTCTTTATATAAAGTTTCAATAATTTGGGGCAATAAATGATAACCTTTTTCTCTTCTTGCATCTCCTAAATAAACGATATGTAAAGTTTTATTTTTGATTTCAATTTGTTTATTTTCGATTAATTTTTCTTGTCTAAAAGGTACAGGAATTTCTGTAAATTTAATGGGTGAGACGCTGTTATAACGTGCTACTAATTGTTGTGTATCTGTATAAAATTTAACTTTTTGATACCATAATTTAGAGTTATAAAAACGATTTAAAATTGCTTCTAATCCTATCCCTTTTGCTTGAGTAACAAGAAAATCTTTAATATCTCTTCTTAACATTAAATGATATTGGGGAATACTGTCATAATTTGATGATTCTAAGTAATATAATAATTCTTCTAATTGTTCAATTCCTAATGTATGTATGAAAATATTATCTTGAGATGAAATTTCGATTTTTTTTAAGATTTCTTGAAGTGAATCAGTAAATTTTCTGGGTTCAAAATTAAAGACTTTAAACCATATTTTATTTATAATTTTTGAGATTATTCTTAATATAAATTTAACCATTCCCAAAATGATTTTTAATAATCCCCAAACTGTGTTAGTAAAAGGAATATACCTGATTAATTGAATATCTTTTTTAAACCAATTTTTTAAGCGAAAAATACTACCTTTTATTTTTTCTCTTAAGGATTTTAATGATTGATTTGTTAAAGAAATTTTTAACAATTTATAGTCTATTTTTTTTACTAAATCTTGATATAGTTGTTTAAGAGAAAATTGATCCAAAAAGTTATTAATTTGTTTAATTAATTTTTGCCAAAAAGGGCGATCGTTTTCAATGGTTGAGTTGTTAAACCAATCAACTTCAAAAATAGAAAATACTTTAATCTTATCTGGATATAATTCTTGACTAAAATTCTTATTGGCAATAATAATTGCTTCATACCCTAACTTTTGAGCCGCTTCGGCTACAGAAATACTACATTCATAATGATGTCCTTTTAAATTACACAAGGATTGATCAATAATAATAAACTTTTTCAAAAAAATATCCCCCTAACCCCCTTACTAAGTGGGAATGTCAACAAAAATGATGTTCTAACCAAATTTTTTTGTTCTATACTAGCATAATATAACAGGGCAAAAAAATTTTTATTTACCATCAATTTCTATTTTGAATTATTTTTAAATAGGTCTTTTTTTTATAAATAATTAAGTTTTTATATTTCAGGAATAAATCAATTATCATAATAATAATATCTATTATAGATAGTTTTATGATAAAAAGAGAAAATTTTATCAATTTTATTGACTAAAAGTTACACCTCGATCTCTTAATTCTTTCATAAAATAATCTTCCAAAGATATACGAGCAAGATTAATACTAATTAATTGAGCATTAATAGTACTTAAATAAGTAACAAATTCTTCTACATTACCTTTTAAGATGCCTGTAAATAAGTCATCTTCTTGTGATAAATTATTTAACCAATTTGCTAAATTTTCTTGATGGGTAGTTTTGACTTTGACTTGATAAGATTCTCCTGTGCCTAAAATGTCATCTAATGATCCTATTGTAATTAATTCACCTCGTGCTAAAATAGCTATACGATCGCAAATTTTTTCTACGTCTGCCAAAATATGAGAATTAAAAAAAATGGTTTTACCTTGCTCTTTTAGTGATAGAATAATATGACGTACTTGATAACGTCCCATAGGATCTAAACCAGACATTGGTTCATCCAAAAACACTACTTCTGGATTATTAATTAATGCTTGTGCCATACCTACTCTTTGCACCATCCCTTTAGAATATTGGCGAATTTGCTTTTTTTTGGCGGTATTAAGCGATAATCCTACTAAGTCTAACAATTCGACGATGCGTTTTTTTCTTTGAGAAGAAGGAATTTGAAATAGTGAGGCTGTAAATTCTAAAAATTCCCAAGCTGTTAAAAAATCGTAATAATAAGCATTTTCTGGTAAATAACCTAGTCTTTCTTTAACTTGGCGATCGCCAATAGGTTTTCCTAAAAGTACGGCTTTTCCAGAAGTTTGGCGAGTAATACCGAGGAGTATTTTGAGTAAGGTAGTTTTACCCGCTCCATTTGGGCCTAATAAACCGAAGGTTTCGCCTTTATATACGCTTAAAGAGCAATTTTGAAGGGATGGTATTTTTTTATTGAGGAAAAACCCAGTATAATAGGTTTTAGTTAAATCCCAAGTTTGCACGATCGCCATATTATCAGAAGCGGTGGATTTTTCGAGTAATTCGGCTTGTGATTTCATACTTTATTTAAAATTTAGTGAGAATTTAATAATTAACAATCGAAGAAATATTAAAACTAATTTTATTTTAATTTTGAGAAATTATTTTATTCTTTACAATCGATTATCTATCATCAATTGGATACTGTCAACATTAATTTCTATCAAAGTTAGGGATATTAGTTTCACATCTTAGAATATTAGGCTTTTAACCCGTCTTTTTTTTGGAGAAAATACTAGAAAAAAAGTTTGAATTTTCCTTAGAAAATAATATTAGGTTTTAAAATCTCCTAATAAAATTTTTCTAGTAATATTAAATTGTTTAAATATTTGATAACAAAAATAGGGAAAAATAACACAAATTAAAATTTTTATCAGAATAAAAAATGAAACATCTTTGACAAAAGAATTAAAAAATTGATGTAGATACATAATAATTAAAGAAGCCTCACCAATCTTACTAAATAATAAATTAGGCAAATTAAATTTACTAAATAAAATAGCTAAATATTGACTAATAACTATCATGGCAATCGGTAAAATTAGATTGATTAAAATAATACCATATTGCTTTTTTTTCAAGTCTAAATTAATATCAAATGGCATTTTGTCATAAAAAACGATCGCCAAAATTAAAGGTACAAAACAGACAATTAAAAACTTTTTATTAATAACATTAAATTGACTATAAAAATGACCAAAAAAATAAAAAGGTAAAGCAAAAAAAACGATATTAATTGCCCAAGGAAGTTTTAAATTAGTAAAAAAATAACTATCAATCATCGCTAAAAAATAAGCACTTATAATAATAGCAAATATCTTAAAATTAAACTTTTGATTTGAATTAAATTGACAAAAAATAAAATTATATAATTGTTGCGTAAAAAATAGACAACTAATAAACCAAAAAACATCAAACCACCCATAAATATAAGCACCTCCTAATATTTTATAAATAGTCATTTTTGCTAAGATTTTGCCAATATTAGGATCATTTGAATATAAATAAGTCAAAATATATTCGGGAATACTTAATAGAAATAAAAAAGAAAAATAAGGAACAAAAAAAATAATACTTTTCTTTTTAAAAAAGTTTAAATAATCTGAATTAGGACGATATAAATAACCACTAATAAAGAAAAATAAAGGCATATGAAACCAATAAATATAATGTTTAAATGGGGGTTGAATAATATGCCCTGTCACAACAGCAATAATTCCTATGCCTTTCCAAATATCAATCCATTCAATTCTTTTATTCATAAAAATAATGATATGATTACTGCGGTGTAAATCGAAAAAGGTGATGAAAAATAAAACGGTTGGAGTAATTGGCGGTGGACAATTGGCATGGATGATGGCACAAGAATCTACCCATCTTAACATTGAATTAATCATCCAAACTCCAGATAAAAATGATCCTGCTGTTAGTTTAGCTAAACATAGCATTTTAGCAAAAATTGATGATTCTTCTGCTACTGAAAAATTAGCTGAGATTTGTGATGTAATTACTTTTGAAAATGAATTTGTCAATCTTCCGGCTTTACAAAAATTAGCAGACAAAGGAGTTTGTTTTTATCCTAGTTTAATCAGTATTGCTCCTCTGCTTGATAAGTATAATCAACGGTGCTTTTTTAATGATTTAGGGCTAAGTATTCCGCATTTTGTTCATTTTGATCAAAATAAATGTGATGAGGGTGTAGATGAGCTTTTAACTGAAAATAAATTTGATTTTCCTTTAGTTATTAAAACTCGTCGTCATGGTTATGATGGACAGGGTACATTTGTAGTTAAGGATAAAACACAATTATTATTAACTTTAAAAAAGTTAGCTGGGATAGATTTATTAATAGAAGAGTTTATTAATTTTGAGTGTGAATTGGCAGTAATTGTAGGGAGGAATATTAAGGGAGAAATTGTTATTTATCCTGCGGTAGAAACTTATCAAAAAAATCAAGTTTGTCATTGGGTAATTGCCCCTTTTAATTTGTCAAAAAAGCAAGATCAAAACATAAAAGAAATAGCAATTAAATTATTAGAAAAATTAAATTATGTGGGTGTATTAGGGATAGAATTATTCTTAACAAAAGATGGCAATATTTTAATTAATGAAGTTGCCCCTCGTACTCATAATTCTGGTCATTATACCCTTGATGCTTGTGTTACGTCTCAATTTGCTATGCAATTACAAGCAATAACTGACCAAAATTTAGGTGATATTAATTTAAAATCTGATGGTGTAATAATGGTTAATTTATTAGGTTATGAAAATAGTATTTTTGACTATCAAAATAAGAGAGAAGAAATTTTAAAATTAGATAATACTTATGTTCATTGGTATGGAAAAAAGGAATCTAAAGTTGGTAGAAAATTAGGTCATGTTACCACTTTATTTAATCTTGAAAATGGGGATAATTTTAGGGATAAAGCAATGTTAATTATTCAAAAAATTGAGTCTATTTGGTATCAGTAATTATTAATTTTTAGATAACTTTTAATTTATATTTTAGGAAAGTATAAGGCAAAAAAGATCAGCCTAATTATTACTTATTTGGCGATCGCCAAAATACTATCACAACTTTTTTAACTCTTGTGGCACAGGCATCCTGCCTGTGATCAATTTAAGAAAAGACGGGCTAGGAAGCCCATCCTACCGATTAACTCCTCGATCCCCCTAACCCCCTTAAAAAGGCAGGGTTGTTTCATTCTAAAGAAAAAGTGATAATTATAGGGAGAATGGGGGAAATGGGAGATAGGGTAATGATGACAAGAGTATATGGCTGAAAATATCACAAATTAATTAATAATCACGAAGAATTAGCAGTTGATCAAATTGCTTTTAAGACTGTTATGACAATTTTTGAAATAGCTCAAAATTTTCCTAATGTCGAAAAAAAACTAAAT
>CAZWLZ010000170.1:0-7803 GCA_964634505.1 uncultured bacterium
TTCGTTAGAAAGGTTTGATCCCCCCCACCCCCCCTCGTCAAGGAGGGAGTCGTCAAGGAGGGAGTCGTCAAGGAGGGAGTCGTCAAGAGGGGAGTCGTCAAGAGGGGAGTCGTCAAGGAGGGAGTCGTCAAGGAGGGAGTCGTCAAGGAGGGAGACGGAGATGGGGGGATTTAATTTTTTGGTGGAATAAATAACATTCGGTAATGTTTCTATTTTTTTTGCTATATCGGGATATTTTTCTTTAGCGGATTCCCAAATACTCAAGGCTTCGGAAACTAAATCTACTTCTGAATCTTCTACCTCATCAAAAATATCTGATTTTTCATTATACAAGTCTAAAATCATATTATCATCAGTGTCTTCAAAAAATACTTCATCTGTGCCAACTACTTCGGCATTTTCTTGTAATCGATTACTTAATCTACCTCTGAGGTTAATTAAGTTTTCTACACCCTCAGCAGGTAAAAAAGAATAACAAAGTATTTCTTCAGCCTTTTGTCCAATTCTGTCAACCCTTCCAGCCCTTTGAATTAATCTAATAATTGCCCAAGGTAAATCATAATTAACTATAATTCGACAATCTTGTAAGTTTTGCCCTTCGCTTAGTACATCTGTTGCTATTAAAACTCTTAATTCTTGATCTGGAGTAATATTTTTATTATTACTTTTGGGGCTAAATCTTTGGGCGACATCTGTAGGATTGTTTGATTGACCAGTGGCGATCGCCATTTTAGTTAAACCTAATTCAGTTAATTTTTGATTTAAGTAATTGACAGTATCAGCAAATTGAGAAAAAATTAATACTTTTTCGTCTGGATATTCTTGAGTTAATAAAGTCCATAATCTCAATAATTTTTGGTCATTTTCTGTCGTCCATTCGGGAGAATCGTCTAAAATTTTGATTAAATTATCTCCATCTTGTTGTAAATATTCGGCTAATTCTGGTTTAAATAAAGTAGGTTTTAACCACTTAAATTTATTTTTATATTTGGTTTGATATAGTTGATATACTCGCTGGGCTTTGTCTCGATAAATTTCTTTTTTGTTCTCAATATTCTCAAAATTTTCTATATCTTCATCATTTTCCTCATCGTTTTGGTTTTCTATATCTAAAGAATCAGCTAAAACAGAATCAGTATCTTGATCATTTAAAGTAGTAGCAAATAATTCCACATCTTGTGTGCCGATAGGAATATCTAAACCCGTTTCAATGGCATAGAGATAAATATAATTTCTTAAAATATGTCTTTCGATAGATTCAATAAAAGCATAACGACTACTTTCTAATCGCTTAAATAAATTAGTGCGACAAAAACCGATTAAATTTTTATTGCTACCCGCACGAGATAAACCGCTTAAAATATTCTTTTCTGTGTCAGTTAATAATCTATCGGAGAGATTATCTAATTGATAACTACCTAAAGCATATCGAGGTAATTTGAGATTATTAATAATATCTACTATTTCAGGGGAATAAAGTCTAGTGTAAGGATCATTTTCAGTTAAGTCGAAAGTAGCAGTTTTTGGTATTCGATCTGGAAAATAAGAACGACTACCATCACTAAATTCTAAATATTTTCGATTTCCCCAACCACCCTTACTAAGGGGGGCTTTTTGATCCCTGTTACCTCCGTTGCTAAGAGGGATACTGGAAGCAGAGGAATCAGATTTAGCATAATTATCACGAATAAAACTACGGGTACGGCGTACCATATACTTACTCATTAATAGCTGCCAATCTTCTTTATATTCGCTCTTTTCAAAGGCGGGTAAAGTACGAGGACTTATGTGAGGAAATTTAACGGTAAAATTATTAGTATTGTTAATTAATTCCGTTGGTGTTATTCCTAAATCTTGATCTTCATTGATAAATAACCGTAACTGTGCAGATAAATCAAGATACCTTTTGTTATAGGGCGTTGCTGTTAATAAAATACATTTACTACCGCTTTGCTTGATATAATCTTTAATCCGGGCATATCTTTGCCCTTCACGATTGCGTAAATTATGACTTTCATCAATCAAAACTAAGCGAAATCTAGCAGGAATATCGTCAATTTTCTTTTCTACCATACTAAGCGATAAAATTTTCGCCCTTAATCCATAATTATCTCGATAACTTTCCCACATCGTAACGAGGTTTTTGGGACAAATTATTAGGGTGCTATAGCCAAATTCATTTTCGAGTACTCTGGCGATCGCCGTTCCGATTAAAGTTTTACCTAAACCTACTACATCAGCAATAATTACACCACCTCGAATATTAACGTGATCAAAGGCTCTTCTTACAGCAGCTTCTTGAAAGGGGAATAGTTTAAATTCGGGGGGAATAGAATACTGACTTAATCCATCTCTAGCTTCTTGAGACAGATGATAAGCCATTTTTAGGTAAATATAATAGGGCGAATATTGTTTACCTGCCCAACTTTCCTTGATAATTTCTGCTAATTCTTGGCTTATATCAACACAAAATTTATGATTCCAACGATCATAAAACCATTGTGCTAATTTATTAGTGGCATCATGATCTAATACATCAATATTTAATTCTCCTTGATATTTTAAACCAGATAAAGTTAAGTTACTACTACCCAAATAACCGATTATTCGTTGATCTTCATCTTTTTTATAAAGTAAATAAAGTTTAGCATGAAGAGCGTGACGTAAATGTAATTTTATCACTACTTTCCTATCAAGCAGTTGTTGACGTAATTTCTGTAAACCTTTTTTATCCGCTAAGGTGGGCAAACCGACCATTAATTGTTCTCTAAAATCTCGAGCAATAATTTTTGTTAAATCATTAAATTTTCCTTGATCTATTTTATCTGAGTTATCAGTTGCGATTTTTAATTTTTCATATAATTGAGTTGATGGTAATTTTTGCATTCCAATTAATACCCGACAATTATTTTCTTCTCCTCCTTTAAATTTATCTATGTAATCTGAGATCGATCGCCAACCTCTCAAATTAAAATAACCCACACAAAAATCTGCTCTAAAAGCCTTATCAATAGAGTATTGGAGATTATCTAAGAGATGAAATTCAATGTTATCAAAAATTCTGGGCATGATTTTTTTTCTCCTGATGTCTGTCTAAGATCGACATAAAACTAAGGGATAGATTTTTAACACTATGATTGATTAATAGGCATCATGGGTAATTTATATCGTTGTTTACCTATTACCCATTACCTATTATCCATTACCTAATTAAGCCGATTCAGATTTGGGTAAAGAAGAAGGATGTAACAATAACTCAGCAGTTGATCTTTTTTCAACTATTTCTTTAGTAATTAGACAACTATCAACATCTTTACGAGAAGGTAATTCATACATGACATCTAACATAATTTCTTCTACAATGCCTCGTAAAGCTCTAGCACCAGTTTTACGCCGATAAGCTTCTTGGGCGATCGCCAAAATTGCATCATCTTCAAAATCTAATTTAACATTATCCATACCCAACAGTTTTTGATACTGTTTTAGTAAAGCATTACGAGGTTTTGTCAAAATTTCAATTAAAGCTTTTTCATCAAGAGAATCTAAAACGGCTACCACTGGTAAACGCCCCACAAATTCAGGAATTAAACCATATTTAACCATATCATCAGGCTGTAATTGACGAGCAGCATCAGCCACTCGTTGCTCTTTAGTAGCATAATCGCCCATAATATCAAAACCTAAAACTTTTTTATCGTGATTTTCCTCCACAATTTTATCTAAACCAACAAATGCACCACCACAAATAAATAAAATATTACTGGTATCAAGACTAATAAAATCTTGATAAGGATGTTTGCGTCCTCCTTGAGGGGGAATATTGGCTACTGTGCCTTCTAACATTTTTAATAAAGCCTGTTGTACCCCCTCTCCCGACACATCCCTAGTAATAGAAGGATTTTCGCTTTTGCGAGCAATTTTATCGATTTCGTCAATATAAATTATGCCTCTTTGGGCTTGTTCCACATCTAAATCAGCTACTTGCAATAAACGTAACAAAATATTCTCCACATCTTCCCCTACATAACCCGCCTCCGTTAAAGTAGTAGCATCGGCGATGGCAAAAGGGACATCAAGAATTTTAGCCAAAGTTTGAGCTAATAAAGTTTTTCCCGAACCTGTAGGTCCAATTAACAGAATATTTGCCTTCTGTAACTCTACCCCTTCCTCATCAATTTGAGTCTCAACACAAAGACGCTTATAATGATTATAAACTGCCACTGAGAGAACCTTTTTAGCGTCATCTTGACCAATAACATATTGATCTAAATTCTGCTTAATTTCAGTGGGCTTAGGAATTGTATTCGCCGATAAAGATTTAACTTGTGATTTTTGTTTTGATTTCGATGATGAATTAGAAGAATTAGAAACTTTTGGCCTTGATTCAATTAATTCATCGTTCAAAATTTCATTACATAACTCAACACATTCGTCACAGATATAGACTCCAGGCCCAGCAATCAATTTTCTTACTTGTTCTTGAGATTTACCACAAAATGAACATTTAAGATGGGAGTCGTATTTAGCCATATAGTTCCTCGTTTAATTATTTTTATGCAATTATTCCATTGAAAAAACAGGAAGATTGATTCCTTCTCTTACAATCACTTCATCAATCAATCCATATTCTTTTGCTTTTTGTGATGTCATATAAAAATCCCGCTCAGTATCTGCCGAAATAGTATCAAAAGATTGTCCCGTATGGGTTGCTAATAAATCGTTTAATTTTTGTTTAATATAAAGTATTTCTTTAGCCTGAATTTCCATATCAGTTGCTTGTCCTCTTATACCACCAAGGGGTTGATGAATCATCATTCTTGCATTAGGTAGTGCCATGCGTTTTCCCTTCGCACCTCCTGATAATAAAAAAGCCCCCATACTAGCGGCGATACCGTAACAAATCGTGGCTACATCTGGTCGTATTTGTTGCATAGTGTCATAAATACACATCCCCGCATACACCGAACCACCAGGAGAATTGATATAAATAGAAATATCTTTATCTGGGTCTTCTGCCTCTAAGAAAAGTAACTGAGCCATAACCGTATTAGCTACTTTCTCATCAATTGCCGTTCCTAGAAAAATTATTCTCTCTCTTAATAAACGAGAGTAAAGATCAAACATTTTTTCTCCCATACCTGAAGATTCCACTACCATCGGTACAGAATTATGGATAGCGGTGGAGGATAGGGAATAAATTTGAGGTGAGATTTGACTAATCAAGTCGTAACCATTGGAGTAAGATTCAATCATAAAGCTAATTCTAATTAATTTTTATTTTATCTAATTAATTTTTCTATTTTAATATTATGACTTATATTGAATCTTATTGCTGTTTTTCTTCACATAATCTATAAATTATGCCCTTAAGTGGAAATGAAATAAAAACTAAGGCGATCGCCAAACTATTTAAAAAGATCAATAAAAGTTACTATGATTAGTCTTTGATTTAGACATTATGAGAATGACTAAAACATATTTCTCTTATGCTCAATTAATAATTTCTTTACATGGCGATCGCCATGTAAAGAAATTAGGTAGTAGCTGTTGTGACAACTTTTTTAGCAGCCTGTCCAACCGGATCCATTTTTTGTTCTAACCATTTAAAGAAAAAGGAGGAAAGACTTGTTAAAAATAAATAAACTAAAGCTACAGCAATATAAACAGCAAAAGCTTGATAAGTAGTAGATACAATTAATTGTCCTTGACGGAATAACTCATTAAAACCAATTACAGCAACTAAACTTGTATCTTTAATAAGAGTAATAAATTCATTACCTAAAGGGGGTAAAATACGGCGAAAGGCTTGAGGCATAATAACTTCTTTCATACTTTGCCATCTACTCATACCTAGAGATTCCCCAGCTTCCCATTGTCCTTTATCAATAGACTGAATCCCCCCCCTGATAATTTCTGCCAAATAGGCTGCCACATTTAAACTCAAAGCGATCACGGCAGCTGGAAGACGTTCTAAACTCCATTCTAAGCCTATTCCTTGAAATAATGCAGGAAGACCGAAATAAATAATAAATAGTTGTACTAACATGGGGGTACCCCTAAAAAATTCTACATAAAGACGTAAAATATTTTTGAGGGTTTCGTTATGAGAAATTAAACCAAAAGCAATTAAAGAACCTCCAATTAAGCCAAAAAACACCGATAAAGCAGTTAAGGTTAAGGTAATAATTGCCCCTTGAGGTAATCCTTGTATTAGTAAACTTAATAAAGATTGACTATCTGAACTATTATTTTTAGCAGTAATATTATGAGTAGAATTTGAAGCGTTACTACCAATTAAAGAAGGGGCAATTAAAGGTAAACTTAAAGGCTCTCCAGCGAACCATTTTTGAAAAATTGCTGTATAAGTGCCGTTGCGTAAAATTTCAAATAAGCCGTAATTAATTAATTTAACTTTCTCAGAGTCTTTGGGTAAAGCAATACCATAAAATTCTTCAGTGACTAACTCCCCTACTATTTTTACCCCTTTTAAACCAGCTTCTTTGATGGCAAATAGGGTAACAGGAGCATCATTCACTACCGCATCAACTTTCCCATTAACTAACTCTTGTAATGCTAAAACTGCTGAATCAAAAGTCGTAATTTTGGTATCAGGAATTTTTCCTGCTTCCATCGCTCCTGTTGTGCCAATTTGTACCGCAATTCTTTTGCCTTTTAAATCTTCAAAATTAGTGATAGTTTCGTTATTTTCTTTAACGGCGATCGCCAAACCAGCTTTAAAATAAGGACTAGAAAAATCCACAGATTTAGCTCTTTCGGCGGTGATAGTAATACCACTAATAGCCCCGTCAATAGTGCGTGATTGTAAGGCGGGTATTATACCATCAAAAGGCAAAGATTCAAACTCAATTTTTAAACCAGCTTCTTTACCAATAGCCTCCATTAAATCAATATCAAAACCTTGTAATCCTTTGCCATCTTCTGATCTCATCTCAAAGGGAGGAAAAGTTGGTTCAGTCGCTACTTTGAAAGTAATTGACTTACTTTGGACACTTTTTACCGTAAAAGGCATTGTAGTCGCTAAAATTACGGTAATAAAAGCTAATAAACCGAAAGTAATAAGTTTTGATAAAGGATGGCGAAAATATTTAATCATTAATTTTAAAAATATTCATTTAGAAATAATATCAAATCTAAGTATGACAATCACAATTACAAAATTTTGTCATCTAAAGTACATTTTTGGTGAATAAAATTAGCTAAAGTAAAGTTAATTTATAGCAATAAACAGGTTAATTAAGACATTTGAATTTTTTTGTCAAGGGGTATCACAAAAAATTTAAACCCCTTGATTGTTAAAGTCCTAGGTATTTTAGTAATCGCTATATTATCGTTAAAATTTAATATAAAATTATATAAAAAAAATTATTATTATGGCAAATTCTCAACCAGTAATTGTTAGTAAAAATCTACGCAAAAATTTTGGTCATTTAGAAGTATTAAAAGGCGTAAACGTTGATTTACATAAGGGAGATGTGGTGTCTGTAATAGGTCCGTCTGGTTGTGGTAAAACTACTTTTATTCGTTGTTTAAATCGCCTAGAAAGTATTTCAGGAGGTACGTTGGAAGTAATGGGAATGGATATGTCTGGTCATAAAATTAATGCTAATTCTTTACGTCAATTAAGAACAAAAGTTAGTATGGTTTTTCAACATTTTAATTTATTTCCTCATCTTACGGTTTTACAAAATTTAATGTTAGCACCTCAAAAAGTTTTGCGAAATACCCATATTGAGGCTAAAGAAAAAGCCTTAGATTATTTAGCTAAAGTTGGTTTAGAGTCTA
>CAZWLZ010000171.1:0-7756 GCA_964634505.1 uncultured bacterium
GACCTGGACAGTCAACGTGAGCATAATGACGCTCATCAGACTCATATTCAACGTGAGCGGTATTAATGGTAATACCCCGTGCTTTTTCTTCAGGTGCTGCGTCAATATCCGCATAATTACGAGCTTGAGCTTGACCATTAGCAGCTAAAGTCATGGTGATTGCCGCAGTTAAAGTGGTTTTACCGTGGTCAACGTGACCAATCGTACCGATATTAACGTGAGGTTTATTTCTTTCAAATTTTGCGCGTGCCATATATTAATTTTCCTTTTTCCTTTTGAATAAATTTAATAATTTCCTGTATTTTTTTGAATTATCTGTTCTGCTAACAGCTCAGGAACTTCAGCATAATTACTAAATTCCATAACAAATATACCACGTCCTTGAGTTTTAGAACGAATATCTGTAGCATAACCGAACATTTGTGCTAAAGGTACTTTAGCCGTAACTTTTGCTATTCCTTCTTCTGAGTCCATACCCTCAATGTGACCTCGACGAGAATTAAGATCGCCAATAACATCTCCTAAATAGTTTTCAGGTACTTCTACCTCAACTTTCATGAGCGGTTCCAACAAAACAGGATTAGCCTTTTTAACTCCATCCCTAATAGCCATTGAACCAGCAATTTTAAATGCCATTTCCGAAGAATCAACATCGTGGTAAGAACCATCAATTAAAGTTACTTTAACATCAATTAAAGGATAACCAGCTATTATCCCAGATTCACAGGCTTCCTTAATTCCTTTTTCAACTGGAGCAATGTATTCTTTAGGAACAGCACCACCCACAATTTTAGAGACAAATTCAACACCGCTCCCCTCTGTTGCTGGTTCTACCTCAATCACTACATGACCATATTGTCCTTTACCACCACTTTGACGAATAAACTTACCTTCTGCGTTAACAGCCTTACGAATAGTTTCTCGATAGGCTACTTGTGGTTGCCCCACATTAGCCTCTACTTTAAACTCCCGTAACATCCGATCAACTAAAATCTCTAAATGTAACTCGCCCATACCAGCGATCACAGTTTGATTAGTCTCAGGATTAACACTAACTTTAAAAGTAGGGTCTTCGTCAGATAAGGATTGTAAAGCCTTTGATAGCTTATCCATATCCTGTTTAGTTTTAGGTTCAACAGCCACGGAAATTACTGGTTCGGGTACAAACAAAGATTCTAAAACAATAGGATGTTGATCATCGCAAAGAGTATCACCAGTAATGGTATTTCTCAAGCCAATGACAGCTCCCAAATCTCCAGCTCGTAATTCATCTACCTCAATTCTATCATTAGATTTGAGAATAATAAGCCTAGAAATACGTTCTTTTTGTCCTTTTGTAACATTATAAGCATAACTACCTTTTGCCAAAACACCCGAATAAACACGAATAAAAGTTAAACGGCCGAAAGGATCAGAGGCAATCTTAAAAGCAAGTGCGCAAAAGGGTTCTTCATCACTACAATTACGAACAGCTTCCTCTCCATTAGGTAATAATCCTTTAATTGGTGGTACATCAGTGGGAGAAGGCAGATAATCTACTACAGCATCCAAAAGAAGTTGAATACCTTTATTTTTAAAGGCTGAACCGCATAACATAGGCATTAACAAGCCTTTGATCGTACCTTCACGGATAGCATCCATTAACTCTTGTTCAGTAATTTCTTCCTCAACTAAATATTTCTCTAATAATTGATCATTAGTTTCGGCTACTGCTTCTACCAATTTCCCTCGATATTCTAGGGCTGTTTCTTTTACCTCCTCTGGTATTTCGATTTCTTGTCGATTTTGACCAAGATCATCTTCATAGACGATCGCCACCATGCGAATTAGGTCAACTACACCCCTGAAAGTATGTTCACTACCAATCGGTATTTGAATCGGAATAGCTGGTGCTTTGAGGCGATCTTTTACTTGTTGATAAACTTTAAAAAAATTTGCCCCAGTGCGATCCATTTTATTCACAAAAGCAATACGAGGTACATGATAACGATTGGCTTGTCGCCAAACCGTTTCTGATTGAGGTTGTACACCTCCTACCGAGCAAAAAACAGCAATAAAACCATCTAATACACGCATAGAACGTTCTACTTCAATGGTAAAATCAACGTGACCTGGAGTATCAATGATATTTATTCTATGATCTCTCCAGCTAGTGCTAATGGCTGCTGCTGTAATGGTTATACCTCTTTCTTTTTCTTGATCCATCCAATCAGTAACTGCGTTACCGTCATGGACTTCTCCAATTTTGTGAACGATTCCCGAATAAAATAGTATTCTTTCCGTTGTGGTTGTTTTTCCCGCATCTATGTGAGCCGCAATCCCAATATTACGAACTTCGTCGAGGGGTATTAAACGTGCCATAGCTACCTCCTTAAATCATGTAAAGCTAGTTTAGCTACATTAACTATAATGAATTTGACACTGTTTTTCATTTTATACTTTTTTTTATAAAAACCACTATATTTTTAGTCACATCCGGAGAGCTTATTTTGCTCTTGGTTTTAACTCAATGATTTGTAAATCTAAGTATATATAATTTTTCAGTAAAACTTAACTTATGCTTTATAGCTAAAAATATTTGCTTTTTTTTGATGATTAATATCGATAATGAGCAAAAGCTTTGTTTGCTTCGGCCATTTTATGAGTTTCCTCTCTTTTACGAATTGCTCCTCCCGTTTCATTGGCGGCATCAATAATCTCATTAGCCAATTTCATAGCCATGGATTTGCCACTTCTAGTTCTTGAAAAACGGGTTAACCAACGTAAAGCTAGAGTTGTACCCCTAGATGAACGAACCTCCATCGGCACTTGATAAGTGGCACCACCTACTCTTCTCGCTTTGACTTCAACGAGGGGAGTAAGATTTCTGATGGCTTTTTCAAAGGTTTCTAAAGGTTCATTTTTTGTTCTTTCCCCAATGAGGGTAAAAGCATCATAGACTATTTTTGAGGCAACAGATTTTTTGCCATCTCGCATAATTCTACGAATAGTCATATTTACCAGTCTGCTATTATAGACTGGATCTGGTGGAACTTCCACTACTTTGGCTTTACTTCGACGAGACATTTTTGTTTTCCTTCAGTTTTTTTAGAGACTTTTTTACACTTTTTTAAGCTAACTCTAATTTTAATTAGTTTTAGCTTAGTATGTTTGTAATTTATTTAGTTAACTTTTAGGACGTTTGGCCCCATATTTTGAGCGTCCTTTTCTTCTGTCTTTTACCCCAGTAGCATCCAGAGTTCCACGGACAATATGGTATCTTACACCGGGTAAATCTTTTACCCTACCACCTCTGATTAGCACTACAGAGTGTTCTTGTAAATTGTGACCGATGCCGGGTATGTAGGCGGTTACTTCAAAGCCTGAAGTCAACCTTACCCTTGCTACTTTTCTTAGGGCTGAATTTGGTTTTTTCGGAGTTGTAGTATATACTCTCGTGCAAACTCCTCTACGTTGCGGACATTCCTTTAACGCAGGGGATTTTGTTTTCTTTTGAATTACTGAGCGTTCACTACGAATTAGTTGTTGAATAGTAGGCATTAGTTATTTCGTTTTACACAAGCGTGCTTGCTCATAACAATAAGTTCATTTTTTCACTAGCATAACCAGTGACAAACTATTATCTTACCTTATTTTTAGGTTAGTTGTCAAGTTTTTTTAAGGAAAATGACTGACCACAATTACAAGTTTTGAGGGCTTTGTTGTTTTCAAATCTGAATCCCCCCCCCATTAAATCTTCTGAATAGTCTATGATCAATTCTTGAAAATAGCTTTGATTTTCTTCTTTTTGGGCGATTCTGATTTCTTTTTCAATAATTAGTTGGCGATCGCCAAAAGTCTCTTTTTCTGCTACGGGAATTAAATTTAAGTCATAATACCAATCTTGACAACCTCCTTGTTTGATACCAATATCAAGATAAGTTTCTGTTTGATTTCGGCTTTTTTGTAATCTTTTTATTTCTGTCGCTGCGTTATCTGTCAAAATAATCATTTTTTTAGTAATAATTTAATTTGTTCATTGGTTTTTTTTGCTTCATTTATAGCAACCTATGGGTTTGTTAGGAAATTTCTATCCTTTAGGCAAGGGCTATAATAAGGGGTTAAAACCCCTTGCTTGCTAATATCCTATCTTGGCGACTGCTATAAGATAAAATGTTGTCTGGTAAAGGCTTAAAGATTTTTATTACTGTCATTTTTCAAGTTTGACAATTCAATTTTGTCAACTAACTATTTTCTGGAGTAATCATCTTGAAAGCGAATAATGTCATCTTCTCCTAAATATTCTCCATTTTGGACTTCGATCAAAATCAATTTGATTACGCCTGGATTTTCTAGGCGATGGGAAGTACATTGAGGCACATAGGTTGATTGATTGGCACTTAAAATTTTAATGTCTTCGCCACATTCTACTTTTGCTGTGCCTGATACTACTATCCAATGTTCGCTACGATGATGGTGCATTTGCAGACTTAACCGATGACCAGGATTCACTTCTATTCTTTTGATCTTATAGCCAAATCCTTCTTCTAAGGTAGTAAATGTACCCCAAGGACGACTTTCTGTGATGTTTTGATCATTTTGATCGTTTTTAGTGTTAAGTGAGGCTATGGCTTGATTTTCGGGGTTAATTTTGTCTTGTAATAACATAATAATGAATTTTTTTGATAATTTAGATTTAATTTAATTTAATTTAATTTAATTTAATTTAAAGTAACAGACAAGTTTTTTGCAAAAAAATATTTTGAAGAGGTTAACAAAACAATTTTATCTTTTTAATTATTTTAGTTTAGATCAAGTTAAATTCTTTGAGGGCGGGATAAAAATTTTTGTTTTCGTGAGATGGTTTACTTAGTTTAATTAGGGCAAATCTTTGCAATGGTGTTAATTTTTGCCATTGATTTATGGTTAATTTTATTGGTACTTCTTCGGCTTTTTCCTTAATTTCATTGGGGATTATCTCTTCATTTAACCAAGCTGGATTTTTTTCAATGGTTAATTCTGATGCTTCACTACCTGTTTTGGCGATCGCCAATTGTTGTACATAATTTCGATAATTGTTAATTTCTTGGGGTGTTTCACAAGCCTTATTTATTAAGGTTTCTTTTTCTTCTTGATTAAATTGTTGCCAATGAGTTAATTTTAGTTTTACTCCACAAGTATCTAGTTTAAATCTTACTATCATGGGAATACATCTTAATGATGTAATGAAATCTGATTCAAATTCAAAATATTTTTGCATTTATGGTAATTTGGCGATCGCCAATTAATTTTTTTCATGATTATTTTGACTAATAATCATAACAGTAGTATCTAATTTTTCTATCAGTAATTTAGGAATATTGCCATGAATTGCTTGTTGTAAAAGATTTTCTTTTGACGCACCTAAAATGACTAAATCAGCTTTCTCAGATTCGACCAAATTTAACAAGGCTTTTAACACGGAGGGGGATTCAATTATCAGAGGATCAATTTTAGCATTAATTAAGTCATTTAAATTGTGAGCAAAATTTTCTAAATCGCTAGAATCTGTATCAATGGAAGTTGGTAAAATAATCCGAGTTAACCAAATTTGAGGTAAATCTATATTTCGATTTAACAAGGCGGGTAATAATTTTACGGCATATTCAGAATTATTGCCTCCAGCCATAGGCATGATAATATTATGCTTTAATTGATAAGGATAATTTTGTTTATTTTTACCCATTTTAACTATTATTAATTGACAACGAACATTACTAATAAGTTGATCAATTTCATTAGAAAATACAAATTCTTGATGAGAATAGATATTAGCCCATTCTACTAAAACAAGATTAATATGTCTTTTTTTGATTACTTCTTTGAGAGTTTCACCGTAATTATAGGCAATTCTCACTTGAGTATGAATGGGAATATCAATACTTTTTCCTTTGGTTTCTAAATATTGCATAATCAAACGATCGCCTTCCCAGTTAATATAAGTAGTACGAGGTTCTTGATGATTACTAATTTTTTTGATACTGAGAAATTCTATTTCATAGTCATAATAGTTGGCTATATTCACCGCAATATTAAATAAGGCTTCATAGTCATCTTCTGCACTCAAAGGCACTAAAATTCTACCTTTTCCTACGGCTGGCGATCGGGTTTTATAACAAGCATAAGAAGGTTTTTTCTTAAAATTTTGATGCAAATTTAACTCAGAGACTTCCGCTTTAATAATATCTGTGCGAGTAATAATGCCTACCAAACGATTACCTTCCACCACTGGTAAACGAGATAAACTATAACGATTTAGCAAATAAAGAACATCACCTAATAAGGCAGTAGGCTTTATTGTAATAGGGTTTAGAGTCATTATTTCTTTAATTGTACCTTTTCTACTTTGAATCAAGGGTGAAATTTTTTCTAAATCTGATTGAGTAATAATGCCTACCAATAAACCATTATCAATTACAGGAAAGCCCCGATGATGGGATTCTGACATGATTTTTAAAACTTTTTGCACACTTAAATCTATGGATAAAGTTTCTACTTGAGATTGCATCACATCAGCCGCTGTTAAATCTTTTAAAAAATCTTTAGATAAAGGAGAGTCATCAGAGATAGTTTTAAAATCCACTCCCATAGATTTAAATAAAAGATCATAGATTGAACCTTTTGAGACAGTTTCTGCACTTAAATAGGCGATCGCACAGGTAATCATCAAAGGTAACACTAAATTAAAATTAGCATTCAATTCAAACACCATGACAATAGCTGTTACAGGCACTCTTACTACTCCAGTAAAAAAAGCACCCATACCTACTAAAGCATAAGTTGATGCCGATCCTGAGCCGATTAAAAATAATTCAACATCCCCCATAAGATAACCTAAAGATGACCCCATAATTAAAGCAGGAGCGAATAATCCCCCCGATGCACCCGAACCAGCAGCCAAGATCGTTAAACAAAAATGAGCGATAAAAGCCAGAATAGTAGCACTTGTTTCTAACTCTCCAGTAGTTACAATTTCCCTTAAACCGCTATTATCTCTAAAGAAAGGAGGTAAAAAAGCAATTATTAAACCTGAAATTAAACCTGTTATACCTAATCGCCAAAAAAAAGGAATACTGAATTTACCCCAAAATTTAATAACAAACAATATTCCCATATTTAAAATTACTCCTAAAATTCCAGCAATAATCCCTAAAACTACATAAAAAGGAATTTCTTTCACTGAAAAAGTAATATTCTCTAATGGCAATAAAGTTTGAGGTAATTGTAAATCAGGGGATTGTAAAACCAAAGAAACAATTGAACCAGTAAAAGAAGCCACGATCGCCGTTTCTAGGGTTAAACTAGAAGTATCTCGCATCAACTCTTCAATCACAAATAAAACTCCAGCAATAGGGGTATTAAAACCTGCGGCTAATCCCGCTGCTGCCCCTGCTGCAATCATTTGCCTTTTATGTTCGGGGGAAGTTGGCACAAATTTAGTTAGAAAAGTCGCTAAAGCCGCCCCAATATGTATAGTAGGGCTTCTTCTTCCTAAAGTTAATCCACCGCCTAATACTAAAATAGTGCTGACAATCTTAGTAATAGCCACTCGTAAAGAGAGAGAATTGGGCAATCTTGCTAAAGCGGCCTTAACTTCTAGGATACCGCCTCCTTCTGCACTAGGAGAAAATTCCTCAATAATATATCCAGATAAAGCACAAAAAATAAAACCAAATAAAGGCAAAATAATCATCGCCCCAAAATCATCGGCTAATTTGATTCGATAACCCCCGAGGAT
>CAZWLZ010000172.1:0-5018 GCA_964634505.1 uncultured bacterium
CTCGAACCCGCGACATCTTGCGTGACAGGCAAGCACTCTAACCAGCTGAGCTACAGTCCCATTTGATACACTTTTATTAATATAACTATTTTTATTTTTTTTGTCAAGTATTTTCTCTTATTTTTTTTCATCTTCAAATCTTGACTAAAATTATCTTTAATCAAACAGTTATTGCTACAATAACCCATTAGTTCAAAAAAATAAAATTATCATTAATGAGTAATCCCAAAAAAGTAGTTTTAGCTTATTCCGGTGGGGTGGATACCTCAGTTTGTATTCCTTACTTAAAAAAAGAATACGGAATAGAAGAAGTAATCACCTTAGCCGCCGACTTAGGCCAAGGTGAAGAATTAGGCCCCATTCAAGAAAAAGCCTATCGATGCGGTGCAGTAGAATCTTTAGTTATTAATGCCACAGAAGAATTCATCACAGATTACGCATTTCGTGCGGTTAAAGCTAATGCTTTATATGAAAATCGTTATCCCCTTTCTACTGCTTTAGCCCGTCCTTTAATTGCTAAATTATTAGTAGAAGCTGCTGCTAAATATGGGGCAGATGCGGTTGCCCATGGTTGTACAGCCAAAGGAAACGATCAAGTCCGCTTTGATGTAGGCATTATGGGACTTAATCCTAATTTAAAAATTATTGCACCTGCAAGAGAATGGGGTATGACACGAGAAGAAACCATCGCCTATGGTGAAAAATTCGGCATTGAATCCCCCGTAAAAAAATCTTCTCCTTATAGTATTGATCGTAATATTTTAGGGCGTAGTATAGAAGCTGGACCTCTTGAAGACCCTATGGTTGAGCCTCCTGAAGAAGTTTATGATTTAACTAAACCCATTAGTGAAACTCCAGACACACCAGAATATTTAGAAATTGGTTTTGAAAAAGGTATTCCTGTATCTCTCAATGGCGAGAAATTAGGGGCGATCGCCTTAATGACTAAATTAAATACTATCGCTGGTAATCATGGAGTAGGACGTATTGACATGATCGAAAATCGTGTTATTGGGATTAAATCAAGAGAAATTTATGAAGTACCAGGTATCTCTGTGTTAGTAACAGCCCATCAAGACTTAGAAAGTCTAATTTTGACTCCAGATGTAGCTCATTATAAACGTACCATAGAAGCCCCTTATAGTCGTTTAATTTATGAAGGATTATGGTATAGTCCTCTAAGAGATGCCTTAGATGCTTTCATTGATAAAACTCAAGAGAAAGTGACTGGATTTGTCAAAATGAAGTTTTTGAAGGGTAATGCTACTGTTGTAGGCAGACGCTCTGATAATTCCCTTTATAGCTCGAATTTATCGACCTATGGTGCTGATGATACTTTTGATCATAAAGCAGCAGAAGGCTTTATTTATGTTTGGGGTTTACCTAGTAAAGTTTGGTCCGAAAAAAATCGCTCCTAATTTTTATTGATACTTTTTTAAGTTAAATAAATTGCTTGTGTTACAAAAATTCTTAGTAACACAGGCTTTTATTGTTGTTTATTTTTTTAGATATAATTATTAACATCTTCACCACATTCATCAACTAAATAAGACATAGCCCTAAATCTTAAAAACATTAATTCGTCATAAATAGGATTAATTTTGCAAAGAGGGGGAATAGTAATAATTGTTTTTCCCCATAATTTAATTTGACGCTGAAAAGGGCATTGAGTTGGTATTAAACGGCAAAGAAAATGAGCGAAATTTGAATTTTTTACTTTCACCGAATCAAGCCATTTTTTGACTTTTAAAAGGGGATTTATTTTGAGTAAATAATCTTTAATTTTGTTTTCACTATTTTCTAATGGGGAGTCATTATAGTAGAGATTTTGCCATAAAATCTGACTCATTGCATAATTGGTAACATTCATAAATTTTCAATTCTTAAAATATAATACTTTAGTTTTTATTATCAATCTGATAAGGATTACTAATATTAGTTTAGCAAATTTAAAATTGATTACATGAGTATTTATACTTATTTTTTATAAAAATTTTAAATATTATAGTTTTGAGTAATAAGACTAAAAAATAAAATTTTTTTCTTTTCTCTTACCTTTACCCTTTCACAAAACAAAATAATACCTTAATGGAAGAAAAGGTATTTTTTGCACAATATATGGTGTTAATGTGAGCAATATTCACCCTAGAAAGGAAACTGCTGCTTTTAATTACTTGGTGGTGGAGGGAGATTTAAACTTGGATTGTTGGGGGTGACTGGCACAGAAGGATTAGGATTGGAATTTAAATTAGGATTGGGATTTAAACTTGGATTGGGATTTAAACTTGGATTAGGATTTAAACTTGGATTGGGATTTTGATAATAAGGATTAAAACCTGCTGAAGGGTTAAGAGAGTCGGTAGGAATTTGAGATTTACCAGATAAGGTTGCTAACGCAACCCGATCGCCACCAACTTCTTTTAACATATCTAAAACTTCAATAACCTTACTATAAGTCACATTTTGAGAAGCATGAAGTACCATTAAACCTTGCGGATTAATACTATGATAGTTTTTAATGGCACTATACAGCTGCACTTGACTAATAGGTTGTTTTTCCAAATATAATTGTCCAAACTCATCTAAACTAACTACTAACATCTCTCGCATTTGAGGCTGCCCTGTACTAGCTTTGGGCAGATCAAGATTAATAGCTTGTTGCCGAGAAAAACCAACTGCCGCCAAAATAAAAAAAGTTAAAATACAAAAAATAACATCAATCATTGGCACGATATTAATATCCACTGGTTGATGTTCTGCTATATCTTGCCATAATTTTAAAGGACGTACTTGCATTTTATGTCCTGTCTCTTTTGTAAGAGAAATACTCGTTTGAGTTGGAGTCGCCTTTTTTTTTACTTTTTTGAACATTTTTTCTTAGTTAATTGCAAATTGAATTATTGATAAATTAATCGCCAATAATTTGAGGTGTTAAATCTTCTTGTCTTGCTAATTTTTGTCGATAGATAACTTCTAAATCACTACCTGCTTTACGAAAAATTCTGACTTGATTAAACCAAAAAGCCTGAAAAGTTCGATAAAATGCCAAGCTGGCGATCGCCACAATTAAACCAGCTGCTGTAGAAATTAAAGATTCCCCAATACCAGAAGTTACGCCACTCATCGATTCTGTTCCTAAATCACTTAAAGTAATTGAACCTAAAGAACGAATTAACCCTAAAACAGTTCCCAATAATCCCAATAAAGGAGATAAAGCAATAACCGCCTCTAATATTTTATCCCCTTTACGCATCAAAGCCAACTGATCATCAGCACCGGTTTCTAAAGCTAAATGGAACAATTCAGGATCAGGATTATCCAACTTTAAAGGTGCGCTAAGAAATTCCCCCATAGGATGATTAGAATACTTAGAAGCAATTTTTTCTGCTTTTGACCAACTAATGGCCGCCGCATCTAAAATATTATTTAAAATTTGGTCTTCTTTAAACAGAACTTTTCCCCAAAACCAAATTCGCTCTAAAATAGTACCTAAAGCTAAAATTGATAGAAATAAAAGAGGCCATATCGACACGCCACCTTTTGCGATTAAATCTTGAAAACTACTAATATTCACTTACTGATAACTCCACACCAAAATTTACACCAAGAAATAGCTAATTTATGTTAATAAATCTTAGCCTAAAATTGACATTTTGTCATTGCTGATTGATAATTAACAATTCAAAATTTGATAAATATTTGAAGTAATAGTTTGATGTAATGAATTGTAACAAAAATTCAAAAATTACTGTAACAATTAACGAAAATATAGGTAAAATAACCTATTTTCTGCTACTAATTAGAAAGAGCAGATTATTTGCTTTGTCATAATTCTTAATATATCCATAAAAATTAACCTAAGAGGAGATTACATATTAATGTTTACAAACGTAAAATCCACCATTAGACACATTGCCCCCAAAGATTTACAAGGTCGTGCTTTAATGAAAGTGGTTTATGTTGTTTTAGAGCCTCAGTATCAAAGTTCGATTTCTTCTGCTATCAAGTCTATTAATGCGAACAACCCTAATTTAGCTATTGAAATTAGTGGTTATTTGATTGAAGAGTTGAGAAGTCCCGATAATTATGAAGATTTTAAAAGGGATGTTGCTGAGGCTAATATTTTTATTGCGTCTTTGATTTTCATTGAAGATTTAGCTCAAAAAGTTGTGGAAGCGGTTAAACCTTATCGAGATCATCTTGATGCGGCCATCGTTTTTCCTTCTATGCCCGATGTAATGCGTCTCAATAAAATGGGTACTTTTAGCATGGCACAATTAGGGCAAAGTAAGAGCGTGATTGGCGAGTTTATGAAAAAACGGAAACAGAAGTCTGGTTCTGGGTTTGAAGATGCTATGCTTAAATTATTACGCACTCTTCCTACGGTTTTAAAATATCTTCCTGTGGAAAAAGCCCAAGATGCTCGTAATTTCATGTTAAGTTTTCAATATTGGTTAGGCGGCTCGTCTGATAATCTTGAAAATTTCTTTTTAATGTTGGCTGATAAGTATGTTTTTACAGGGGAAAAATCTTTACTAGGAAAAAGAGAATATAATGAACCTGTGGTATATCCCGATATGGGAATTTGGCATCCATTAGCCCCCAAAATGTTTGAAGATGTTAAGGAATATCTTACTTGGTATAATTCTCGTGATGATATTAATGATAATTTAAAAGACCCTCTTGCTCCTTGTATTGGTTTGGTAATACAACGTACTCATTTAGTAACGGGGGATGATGCTCATTATGTAGCCATGTTACAGGAATTAGAATATCGTGGAGCGAGAGTTATTCCAGTTTTTGCTGGGGGATTAGATTTTTCTAAGCCTGTTGATACTTATTTTTGGGAAGCCCCCTACCCCCCTACCCCCCTTAGTAAGGGGGGAACAAAAGGGGGGATTGAACCTATAACTATTGTAGATGCAGTGGTTTCTTTGACTGGTTTTGCCTTAGTAGGAGGACCAGCCCGTCAAGATCATCCAAAGGCGATCGATTCTTTAAAACGTTTAAATCGCCCT
>CAZWLZ010000172.1:5028-7670 GCA_964634505.1 uncultured bacterium
CTTATATGGTAGCTTTACCTTTGGTTTTTCAAACTACCGAAGAGTGGGAAGAAAGTGATCTAGGTTTACATCCCATTCAAGTGGCCTTACAAATCGCTATCCCTGAGTTAGATGGGGCGATCGAACCAATCATTTTATCAGGCCGAGATGGTAATACCGGACGTTCTATTACTTTACAAGATCGGGTTGAGGCGATCGCCAGTCGTGCATTGAAATGGGCTAATTTACGCAAAAAACCTAAATTAGAGAAAAAATTAGCAATTACAGTTTTTAGTTTTCCTCCCGATAAAGGAAATGTAGGTACAGCAGCTTATTTGGACGTTTTTGGTTCAATTCACGAAGTCTTAAAGGGCATGAAAAACAACGGCTATGACGTGCAAAATGTGCCTGATACAGCTAAAGAATTAATGGAGTTAGTAATTCATGATGCTCAAGCTCAATACTCAAGCCCTGAGTTAAATGTAGCCTATCGCATGAGTGTAGAAGAGTACGAACGTTTAACGCCCTATTCTCAAAAATTAGAGGAAAATTGGGGGCCACCTCCGGGTAACCTTAATAGTGATGGTCAAAATTTATTAATTTACGGCAAAGAATTTGGTAACGTCTTTATTGGTGTACAACCTACTTTCGGTTATGAAGGTGATCCCATGAGACTGTTATTTTCTCGTTCTGCTTCTCCTCATCACGGTTTTGCGGCTTACTATACCTACTTAGAAAAAGTGTGGGGTGTAGATGCTGTATTACATTTTGGCACTCACGGATCATTAGAATTTATGCCAGGGAAACAAATGGGTATGTCTGGGGATTGTTACCCCGATAGTTTAATTGGCAATATTCCCAATATTTACTATTACGCTGCTAATAATCCTAGTGAAGCCACGATCGCCAAACGCCGTAGTTATGCCGCCACTATTTCTTATTTAACTCCTCCTGCTGAAAATGCTGGACTTTATAAGGGTTTACAAGAATTAAGCGAATTAATAGGCTCTTATCAAAGTTTAAAAGAAAGTGGTCGTGCTATTCAAATCGTTAATACTATTGTTGATAAAGCTCGAATTTGTAACCTAGATAAAGATATTCCTGAAATTGCCACCCCTGAAGGGCAAGAGGCACAGATGATTGATTCTAGTACTTTATCATCAGATGAACGGGATCAAATTGTCGGTTCAGTTTATCGCAAGTTGATGGAAATAGAATCTCGTTTACTTCCTTGTGGCTTACACGTTATTGGTAAACCTCCCACAGCCGAAGAGGCAATCGCCACCTTAGTTAATATCGGTAGTTTAGACAGGGAAGACGAAGGAATCTTAGCATTAACAACCATTATTGCTAATAGTATTGGGCGTAAAATTGAAGATATTTATCGCAATGCAGATAAAGGAATTTTAGCAGATGTCGAGTTATTACAAAGCATCACCGAAGCTACGAGAGCAGCAGTAAGAGCCTTAGTAGAAGAGCAAATTAACGCTGAAGGGCGGGTTTCCTTTGTCTCTAAACTAAACTTCTTTAACATGGGTAAAAAAGAGCCTTGGATAATCAAATTACATGAATTAGATTATACCAATGTTGACGAAAAAGCCTTAAAACCTCTGTTTGAATACCTCGAATTTTGTTTAGAACAAATTTGTGCTGATAATGAATTAGGAGCATTATTAAAAGCCTTAGAAGGAGAGTACGTATTACCAGGCCCTGGAGGCGATCCTATTCGTAACCCTAATGTATTACCCACAGGTAAAAATATTCATGCCCTTGATCCTCAAAAAATCCCAACTTTAGCCGCAGTACAATCAGCTAAAATTGTGGTAGATCGCCTATTAGATCGTCAAAAAATAGACAATGGTGGGAAATATCCCGAAACTATCGCCTGTGTCTTATGGGGTACAGATAACATCAAAACCTATGGAGAATCATTAGCTCAAATTATGTGGATGATTGGGGTTAAACCCGTGCCAGATGCTTTAGGACGAGTTAATAAATTAGAGTTAATTCCCTTAGAAGAATTAGGTCGTCCTCGCATTGATGTAGTAGTCAATTGTTCGGGAGTATTTCGTGACTTATTCATCAATCAAATGAACTTACTAGATCAAGGAGTGAAAAAAGCCGCCGAAGCAGATGAACCTTTAGAGATGAATTTTGTTCGTAAACACGCTTTAGCCCAAGCTGAAGAAATGGGTATTAATTTGCGTCAAGCTGCTACCCGTGTATTTTCTAACGCCTCAGGCTCATATTCTTCTAACGTCAACTTGGCAGTAGAAAATAGTAGTTGGGAAGAAGAAAAAGAATTACGAGATATGTACTTAAATCGTAAATCATTTGCTTTTAATTCCGATAATCCGGGGGTAATGGATGAAGGGCGAGATATTTTTGAAAAATCTTTAAAAACAGCAGAAGCCACTTTTCAAAACCTTGATTCTTCAGAAATTAGCTTAACAGATGTATCTCATTACTTTGATTCTGATCCTACTAAAGTGGTAGCGAGTTTGAGAGATGACGGTAAAAAACCAGCTGCTTATATCGCTGACACTACTACAGCTAATGCCCAAGTACGTACTTTAAGTGAAACTGTCCGCTTAGATGCCCGTACCAAATTACTTAATCCTAAATGGTATGAAGGGATGTTTTCTCACGGTTATGAAGGTGTC
>CAZWLZ010000173.1:0-7653 GCA_964634505.1 uncultured bacterium
ACTCACCAGGCACAACAAAATCAAGAGATTTTAAAACCATAGTGGTAACGTTATTAGTCGGCAAATCATCTGCCAACTGAAATATTGCTTTGCTCATAAATACAATTAAAAATGTTAAATTTTGACAAAATTATTGATACTAAAATCAGAAAAATAGAGACTTTATTGAAGTAATGTAATTCAAAAATAAATTGAATTGAATCAGAAATTATTTAACCTTAGATAAACCATCTAAATTAAATTTGCCCAACCATAAAGCACGTTTTTCAGGAGTAAAAGAATCATCCTGAGACATAATTTTAACTTGATAACGATTAGCCACTAAAACAGCTGTACTATTAGCACCTTTAACCACGGAAGGATAACCTTTTATTTGGCTAGTAGAATTTTTAAATTCCGTTGTGCTATTGGGATTACTGATAGTATCAAAAACAGAAATTAAAGCAACTTCTTTGCCTTTTTCTTTTAATTTAGCTTGGGCAAAACCTTTTTTCTCTTGAACAAAAACTCTTTCATAAGTGCTATCAGAATTAGGGAAAAACTTATTAAAACTGCCACCAGTTTCTGCATTTTTAGAAACAGCAGTATTTTTATTCCCCGCTTGAAGAGACTCTTGTTGTGCTTGTTCAAAACGAGAAGGAGGTTGACTACTACAAGAGGTTAAAAATAAAAGACTGACTAAAAAAACCGAACAGATAATTTGTGAAACTTTTTTGATCACTATCTTCACCTTTAATTATGTTTAAGATCAAACTCTTTTTGATGAATTAACAAATTTTTGAGTTTAATTAATTATAGATAATAATCTATTTTTCCTAAAATTTATACTCATTAAATAAAATTGATTTTAGAAAAAAAGGCTTTGCTCAATCAAGGACTAAAAATAAAAATGCAACAATCTGAAATAATTACTATTTATTTGGCGATCGCCAAACGACCCAAAGGAGATATTATCATTAGAATTTAAGAGATTTTTTACGAGCTAAAATTACTTTTTCAATTAAGATCGACATATCATTCTAATTCAGAAAAAGCCTATTCCCTATTCCTAAACTAATATCTTATTGCTAAAAAAACCAGATTCATTTATCGTACTAAATAACGAAATAACTAATATAATTGGTCTGTCAACACCGAAAAAATGCGTATCTTAATTTACTCTTATAATTATTATCCTGAACCTATTGGAATAGCTCCTTTAATGACAGAATTGGCTGAAGGATTAGCAAAAAGAGGGCATGATGTAAGAGTTTTAACGGCGATGCCTTGGTATCCTGATAGTCAAATTAGCCCTCATTATCAAGGTAAATTGTATTGTAATGAAGAAAGAAACGGGGTAAAAATATATCGCTCTTATGTATGGGCAACCCCTAAACGTAGTCTGTTTAATCGAGTTTTATTTGAATTAAGTTTTTCTTTTCTTAGTTTTTGGCAAGGAATTAAATTTTGGAAACCAGATGTAATCTTATTAACTATACCCGGATTACCTGTTTGTATTCCAGCCTCTTTATTAGGTTTGTATTATAGATGTCCTATTGTTGTCAATTTACAGGATATTTTACCCGATGCGGCTATTCATGTGGGTTTATTAACCAATGAAAAAGCGATTAAAGTATTTAAATTTTTAGAAAAATATGCTTACGAAAAAGCAGATAAAATTAGTGTAATTGCAGATGGTTTTACAGAGAATTTATTGAAGAAAGGAGTAGATAGTAATAAAATTACAGAAATTTCTAATTGGGTTGATTTAGATTTTATTCAACCTTTATCCAAAGAAAATAATTATTTTATTACAGAGAATAATTTACAAGGAAAATTTGTTGTTTTATACGCTGGGAATATAGCTTTAACTCAACCCTTAGAAACCTTAATTGATGCGGCCGCTTTAATTCAAAATATTCCCAATATTGTCATCGTGATTGTAGGTAAACAAGAGGCTTTGGAAAGATTAGAGAAGTATTGTGAAAAGATTAATTGTCGTAATGTTATCCTCAAACCTTTTCAACCTAGAGAAAAATTGCCCCAAATGTTAGCTTCAGCTGATGTGGGTATTGTGATGCAAAAAACCAATGTGATTAATTTTAATTTACCTTCAAAAATACCTGTTTTATTAGCTAGTGGCCGACCAATTATAGGCTCTGTACCCCTTAATGGAACGGCAGCAAGGGCAATTAAAAATAGTGGTGGTGGGGTGGTAGTTGCACCAGAAAATCCTCAGGTATTAGCTGAAAAAATCCAAGAATTTTATTACAACAAAGAAGAATTAATAAGATTAGTTAAACATGGTAGAGAGTATGCAGAGAATCACTATTGTTTTAATATCGCTTTAGATAAATATGAAAGTTTATTTAATGATTTAATTACGAAAAAATTTAAGTAGTAATAATGATCAATGTGGTGATAAAGCATAAATTGTACATTATATTATCTACAAAACCGTCATTTAATGTTCGGATAACTACACTACCTAAGATGACTTTATCAATACAAGATAGTAGAAGAGTAAGAACAAAAATATTTGAAGTTAAATTTTGAAGATAAAAAATATTTTTTAATACTCAATATATAAGTTAATTTTTATGAGGATAAATAAATTTTATGGGAAAAATAGTAGGTATTGATTTAGGTACAACTAATTCTTGTGTGGCGGTAATGGAAGGCGGTAAACCTGTTGTTATTGCTAATGCAGAGGGTTTTAGAACTACTCCATCAGTAGTGGCTTATGCTAAAAATGGCGATCGCCTTGTAGGTCAAATTGCTAAACGTCAAGGGGTAATGAATCCTGAAAATACGTTTTATTCGGTAAAACGTTTTATTGGTCGTAAACACGATGAAGTTACTAACGAAACCACAGAAGTATCTTATAAAGTAGTAAGAGATAGTAATTCTAATGTAAAAATAGATTGTCCTTCTCAAGGAAAACAATTTGCACCTGAAGAAATTTCGGCTCAGGTTTTACGCAAATTATTAGATGATGCTAGTAAATATTTAGGAGAAACCGTAACAGAAGCTGTAATTACCGTACCTGCTTATTTTAACGATTCTCAACGTCAAGCGACTAAAGACGCTGGAAAAATTGCAGGTATTGAAGTAAAAAGAATTATTAACGAGCCTACGGCAGCTTCCCTCGCTTACGGTTTAGACAAAAAAACTAATGAAACTATCCTTGTCTTTGACTTAGGTGGTGGTACTTTTGATGTATCGGTTTTAGATGTAGGAGATGGAGTTTTTGAAGTATTATCAACTTACGGCGATTCTCATTTAGGGGGAGATGATTTTGATAAAAAAATCGTTGATTATTTAGCTGCCGATTTCAAAGGTAAAGAAGGGATTGATTTATGCAAAGATAAACAGGCTTTACAACGTCTAACAGAAGCTGCTGAAAAAGCTAAAATTGAACTTTCTAACGTAACCCAAGCGGATATTAATTTACCTTTTATTACGGCTACCCAAGATGGTCCTAAACATTTAGAATTGACCTTAACTAGAGCTAAATTTGAAGAGTTGTGTTCAGATTTAATCGACCGTTGTCGTATTCCTGTGGAAAATGCGTTGAAAGATGCAAAATTAAAAACCAGTGATATTAATGAAGTGGTTTTAGTTGGTGGCTCAACTCGTATCCCTGCTGTTAAAGATTTAGTTAAGAAACTTTTAGGAAAAGAGCCAAATGAAACTGTTAACCCCGATGAAGTGGTAGCAGTGGGTGCGGCTATTCAAGGAGGCATTTTAGCTGGGGAAGTTAAAGATATTTTATTATTAGATGTAACTCCTTTATCTTTAGGAGTAGAAACTTTAGGCGGAGTTATGACTAAAGTTATTAGTCGTAATACTACTATTCCTAAAAAAGCATCAGAAACTTTCTCTACGGCTGTGGATGGACAAACTAATGTAGAAATTCATGTTTTACAAGGGGAGCGAGAATTTTCTAAAGATAATAAGAGTTTGGGAACTTTTCGTTTAGATGGTATTCCTCCTGCACCTCGTGGTGTGCCTCAGATTGAAGTTACTTTTGATATTGATGCTAATGGTATTTTAAATGTAACTGCTAAAGATAAAGGTACGGGTAAAGAGCAATCTATTAGTATTACTGGTGCTTCTACTTTACCTGATGCGGAAGTTGAGCGTATGGTTAAAGAAGCTGAGTCTAATGCGGAAGCGGATAAACAACGTCGAGAAAAAATTGATCGTAAAAATCAAGCTGATTCTTTAGTCTATCAAGCGGAGAAACAACTTAAAGAATTAGATGATAAAATTGCTGCCGCAGATAAAACTAAAGTTGAAGGTTTAATTAAAGATTTGAAAGAGGCGATCGCCAATGATGATGATGATAAAATTCAATCTTTAACTACTGAATTACAACAACTTTTATACTCTATTGGTACAAGTATGTATCAACAAGCAGGAAGTGCAACAAATCCAGACAGTGCTGATACCAACACCACTAATTCTGATGATGATGTTATTGATGCTGAATTTTCAGAAGATAAATAAATTTTGTAAATTAGGAAATCAAAAATAATAGTTTTTAATTCTGATAATAATTTTGATTATTATCAGTTTTTTTTGTTTTTATAGATATAGCACTACGGGTTATTGTTAAGACATAACATAGTAATATTGTCTGCCATGTCTTTTTAAAACTGATTTTAAAATGTCCTAACGTTAGTTGGTAGTGCTATATCCTAAAAAATTTGTTCTTTATTATATAATAAAATCACTGCAGATAATCCATAGGGATTGTTTTTATTTATAAGTAATAATTATCCCAACTTGATATTAAAGTAGAAAATAGAGAAAATTTTTGATCAAATAATTATTGCAAGATAAATTTATAAACAGATAGAATTATTTGAAAAGTTTTAAATAATGGTTAAATTTTGGCGATATTTTAGTTTTTTTATGCTGATGATCTTGATGGCGATCGCCATAAGTAATTGTACGAGAGCACCAATTACGCCTTTACGCATTGGCTCAAATCTTTGGGTAGGTTATGAAACTTTATATTTAGCAAGAGATTTAGGTTATTATAATGATTCAGGGATTAAATTAGTTGATTATCCTTCAGCTACAGAAGAAGTTAGGGCTTATCGCAATCAAGAAATAGAAGGGGCGGGGTTATCTATTGATCAGGTTTTAGTATTAGCTACATCTCAACAAAATATTAAAATTATTGCCATTATGGATATATCGAATGGTAGTGATGTTATTTTAGGAAAACCTAATATCAAGAGTTTTGAAGATTTGAGGGGAAAGCGAGTAGGGGTTGAATCCACAGCTTTGGGGGCTTTTTTTCTTACTCGTGCCTTAGAAAAACACGGGATGTCATTTAAAGATATTGATATTGTTTCTTTAGAATTATCTGAACATCAAAAGGCTTATGAGGAAGGGAAAATTGATGCGGTGGTAACATTTGATCCCCCTCGTAGCTTTCTTTTAGAGAAAGGGGCAAATTTATTATTTGATAGTAGTCAAATTCCAGGAGAAATTATTGATGTTTTAACTGTCAGTGATGAGGCGATCGCCAATAACTTTGAACAGATACAAACATTAGTAAATGGTCATTTTAAAGCCTTAGAATATTTTAAAACAAATTCCACAGAAGCCTCTAAAATTATGGCAAGAAGAAGTCAAATAACTCCTGAACAACTTTTAAATGCTTTTCAAGGTTTATCTCAACCAGATTTATTAGAAAATAAAGAACTATTCGCTCAAAATGGAGCTTCTTTTGTAACAGGGATCACAAAATTAGAAAAAATAATGATAGACAATAAGCTGTTACCAGAAAAAGTGAATTTGGCTAACATTTTTGATGATCGTTTTATTAAAAATGTCCCCTTAAAATAACAAATATTATGCTGAACAAAGTGAATAATAATTGATCATAAATTCTAGTTCTCACAAATTAAAACAATGAAACCTCCTTATCCCCTTAAATTTTCTATTCCAGTAATTTTAATTTTGTGCGGTAGTTTATTAGGGATCAATTCTTTTAATAGAGAAATAAGACAAACTTATCAAAAAACAGAAATAAATGCCAAAAATCATTTACAAGTTTGGGCAGGGCAAACTTCTCGCATTTTAGATTATTTATATCGCCGTCCGAATATTGATGATGCTCAAATTACAATTATTAGTCAGCTTGGTAGTGAGCCTAATGTGAATCTTGTGCTATTAATTGATTCTGACAATATTATCAAAGAATCTTCTCGTTATGAATTGCGGAATATCTCAATAAGTAATATTCCTGTCAAAAATTATATTTTAAACTTTGACATAGTAAGAAAAAAAAAGGGAGGAGAAATTTTTTTGTCTCAGGATAAAAATAAATTAATTTCTATTTATCCCATAGTTTTACCTGTTTTACCTGATGAAATTAAACCTTCTAGAGTGGGAATTTTATTTATCGAATATGATCTCACTCCTGAGAAAAAAAAGGCTTTTTATGATGCTGTGTGGCGATCTATTTTTTTTAATGGTACATTAATTATCTTCTGTTTTGGATTGTGGCTTTTTTTTGAATTAACTTTGACCAGAAGAGTATCTCAATTAGTTTCTGCTACTAATAGTTTAGCAGAAGGCAATCTTAATATTAGAACAAATTTATCAGGATCGGATGAACTGGCTAAAATTTCTATTGCTTTTGATAATATGGCTAATAAGATTGAAGAAAACGCTAATATCTTAAAACGTCAAAATGTTATTTATTCTACTCAAATAGAAGCATCTCTTGATGGTATTGTTATTATAGATGAAAACCACGAAATCGTATCTTATAATCAACGTTTATGTCAACTTTGGCAAATCTCTTTTCCCTTAGTTACGGGTGAAAACGATCGCCAATTAATGCAATGGATTATTGATAATTTGAAGGAAGCAGATGTTTTCCAACAAAAAATTAATTATCTTTATGATAATCCTGATCGTAGTATTAATGAAATTATAATTTTAAACAATGATCAAGTCTTTAACTGTTATTCTACCAGTGTAAAATTGCCATCAGGTGATAATTATGGTCGTATTTGGTACTTTCGAGATATTACCGAGAGTAAACAAACAGAAATCGCTTTAGCTAAAGCAAAAAAAATTGCTGAAGAAGCTGCCCTTGCTAAAAGTGAATTTTTGGCTAATATGAGTCATGAAATTCGTACGCCTATGAATGGAATAATCGGGATGATTGAATTATTATCTATGACTAATCTTAGTGAAGGACAAAAAGATTTAGTTAAAACTATTAGTGATAGTGGTAATATTTTGTTAACAGTTATTAATGATATTCTCGATTTGTCTCGAATTGAATTTGGCAAGTTGTCCTTAGAAAAACGTCCTTTTTGTTTAAGTGATGTTGTCAAATCAGTTTTTAATCTTCTTTCTCCTGAGGCAAGTCAAAAAAATATTAATCTTGATTATTTTATCGCTGATAATGTTCCTTCTCATCTTTTAGGTGATGATTTTCGTTTACGTCAAATTTTACTTAATCTTATTGGTAATGCTGTTAAATTTACCCTCCAAGGTAATATTTTTGTTTCTATTAAAGTTATTATTTTGCCCTCTAATCTTCCTTCTTCAAAAAATAACTCTGAAGATGAATATGAGTTAATTGTTAGTATTCAATATACGGGCATTGGAATTGATGTCGATCGCATAATATATTTA
>CAZWLZ010000174.1:0-7581 GCA_964634505.1 uncultured bacterium
GCTTTAGCCATAATAAGCCCTTAAGGGCTTACTACGAACGAGGTGATTTTTTTGTTTGGCGATCGCCATAAGAACAAAACTACTCAAAGCCATTGGAGAGGGAAACCAAGTAGCACCCAAATATCTTTGTCCAAATCCTTATTACAATATTTCACAATTACAATTTTTGAGTAGCAGTAGGTAAAATAAACATAGCATCACCAAAAGAATAAAAACGATATTTTTCTTCGATCGCCATTTGATATAAATTCAATAATCTGTCTCTACCAATTAAAGCACTTACTAACATTAATAAACTAGATTTTGGCAAATGAAAATTAGTTATTAAACCATCAATAATATTAAATTGATAACCCGGATAAATAAATAAATCTGTTTTACCCGTAAAAGGCTCAAAACTATTATTTTTACTATTAGCAAAAGCTCCCTCTAATGCCCTTACTACAGTAGTTCCAACAGCGATAACATTTTTGTTATTTAACTTAGTTTGTTTAATTAAATCAATAGTATTTTGATTAACTTCAATCCATTCTTGGTGCATTTTATGGTTAGTAATATCATCTATTTCTACTGGTCGAAAAGTGCCTATTCCTACATGAAGAGTAATTTCAGTAATATTAATTTTTTTTGCCTTTAATCTTAATAATAAATCTTCTGTAAAATGTAGCCCCGCAGTAGGGGCGGCGATCGCCCCTAATTTTTGAGCAAAAACAGTTTGATATTGCTCAGCCAATGCTTGAGAATGAGTTACATAAGGAGGAAAAGGAATTTCACCTAACTGATCTAAAAGTGACCAAAAAGATTCATTTTCTGGTATCGTAAATTGTAGAATACGTCCTCCTGTATCCAAATCCTGATCGATGACCGTAGCCTCCAATAAAAAGCCATCAGATTGAGAAGTCGTACCAAAAAAAATTTTACTACCAAGAGAAAAACGTTTACCCGGTTTAACTAAAGCTAACCAACAATTATTGGCTTTTTCCTCCACTAATAAAACTTCAACTAATGCCCCTGTTGACTTACGTCCATATAATCTAGCAGGAATTACCCGAGTATTATTTAACACTAATAAATCCCCCGATTGTAACCAATCAAGTAAATTAGTAAAAATAGTATGTTGATGAGATTGAGAAGAATTTACTACTAATAAACGAGAACTATCTCTTGGTGTAACTGGATTTTGGGCGATTAATTCAGGTGGCAAAAGATAATCATAATTAGACAATTTTTGATCATTATTCATTGGTCATTAGTAATGTACTGAAATTGATAAATTAAATAATTATTGAATAAATTCATCTATAAAAAAGCAAAAATGGGGAAAATTTCCTACAGAAACTATCTTTGATATTTTTCCCAAAAACATAGATCGTAAATAAGTTATATCTGGTGGGCAATGCCCACCCTACTGAGTGTCAATTATTGAAAATCAATAACACTACCTCTAAAATTATAATTTTTACCGTCTAACTCGATCACTGTACCAATTTTAATCTTTTGGTTAGCAATTAAAGCACCATCATCAGTAATTTCGCCTTTCCCAACCATGGTCAAAAGCATATCTGTACTATACTTTACTTCAGGACGAGGATCAGGCAAAGATTTTACTGTACCATCTGGTTGAGGTACAGCTACATGATTGACTAATTGTTTAGCTGATTCAATAGATAAATCTCCTGCTGGTTGATTACGGATAATAATACTTGTAGCGGATTTATTGTTAAATTGTTCAATTAAGGCTTGTGGATTTTCCACGCTTAAGCCTTTGACTAATAAAGTAATGGTAATATCTTGATTACCTTGTCCTACTTGGGCGATCGAACCTCTTGGTCCTGGTACAATGAAGATACCAATTAATACTAATAAAATTAAAGAAATAGCACTTAAATCAATAATACTAATTTTACCGAATAAACGACCTTTAGAATCTATAATTTTTTTCATGGAATTTAATATATTAAATAATTGAAAATACAAAAAATTTACTATTAGTTATACCTTAAACTGTCAACTATTAACTGTCAACTTGTCATAGGTATTTCTTCCACTTCGGGCAACTTATCTAAAGCTAAACGGGATGAGGGAAAACTACCTGAAAGACGTTTTAATAATTGGGGGCGAGGATCATGTAAAATATAAATGATTTCGTCATCAATTTCCCATTCTTCTTCGGCAGTAACTATTTGTAAATTACCTTTTCTTTTTAGCAATAAGGGTAGTAATTCTCCTGATTTGGTTAAAGCTTGTAAATGTAACTGTTGAAAAGTAAAGGCTTTTTCTTTAATTAAGGTTTTACCTAATTTTACTTGGCCTTCGTTGATATATTGATTCCAAATTTTAATTGATAATTGATTGATAAAAGCCTGATTAATTTTTTTCGTATTAGCATTTACATTATTTTTATCATTTTCATTGAAGACGGCTAAAACTCTAGGAGGCGTAAACTCTTCCATGGCTCTTTGTGCCAAAACTAAGTTAACTTCATTATTACGAGTTAAAGCTATAAAAGTTCCCATTGATTGAATGCCTAATTCTGTTAAACTATGATGATCTAAACCGCTACTTTGCAATACGGGTAAATTATCTTTTTTGGCTTGATTACAGGCATTTTCATCGGTATCTACTAATAAGACGGATTCTCCTTGATTTTGAAATAATTTTCCTAGCATTCTCCCTAAAGGATTACAACCAATAATTACTGCGCCTTTTCTTTCTGAGGAATTAATTTGCAAAAATTTTGCTACCCAAGCGGCACTTAAACCTTGGATAAACACTGTCATTATTATGGTTAAAAACACTAATCCTTTAATAGAATCTCCCCCATTGATGCCATTGTCTGTTAACAAAATTGAAAATAAAGAAGCCACAGAAGCTGAAACAATTCCCCTAGGTGCAATCCAAGCTAAAAATAATTTTTGTCGCCAACTCATATCATTATTTGCAGTACAAACAGCTACACTGATGGGACGTATAATAAACATTAAGGTAAATACCGTTAATACACTACCCCAACCTAGGGCAAAAATACTGGCGATCGATAAATCAGCAGCTAACAGAATAAATAAAACCGATACACATAATACAGTTAATTGTCCTTTAAACCGTCTTAATAATCTTTCTCCAGGTATAGCTGAAGCTCGTAAGACAATTCCAGCGATAACTGTAGCCATTAAACCAGATTCACTGACAATTATTTGAGCGAGGGTAAAAGTACCCCAAATTCCAGCTAATACTACTAAATTTTTTAATTCCTGAGAAACAAAATTAGCTTCTTTTTGAAATAAACCTAATAACCAACCACTGATGCCGCCGATAATTGCCCCTGTAGTTAATCTAATTGATAATGAGATAATTATTTCTATCACATCGGCTGAACTATTTAAGATAGTATCTAATACTACAACAGCTAAGATTGCCCCAACTGGATCGATTAAAACTCCTTCTCCTTCAAGTAAAGTAGCTACTTGGCGATCGACAGAAACTTGTTTTAATAAAGGGCCTATAACTGTAGGGCCAGTTACTACAACTAAAGAAGCGTAAAGAAAGGCTATCTGCCAAGGAAATTCGGCTAACCAATGAGAAGCCATACCGCCTCCTAGAAAGGTTATTAATGTACCGATGGTAACGAGATTACGCAAACTACCAGAAACTTCTCCTAATTGACGTAATTCTAAATTTAAACCTCCTTCAAATAAAATAATGGCTACTCCTAAGGCGACTAAAACATCTAAGCCTGTGCCTAATATTTCTGGGTGTAATAAATCAAATCCATCTCTACCTAAGGCAATGCCAAATATTAATAAAAAAATAATGCTAGGAATTTTGAAATATTCTCCAAAAACTTGGGCGCTAATTCCAGCGATTACAGCTATTGTTATTTGTATTGTTAAGATGAATGAGTCTTCCATTGTTTTTGTTTTAAGATGGTTGATTTATTTACATATCAGAAATGATTTATTTTAATCTTAATTAAGTGGGATTTGAACTTAAACTAAATAATCTAACATACATATTAAAATAATAAATGTCTTGTTTAAGAATGATGATAGTTTGTAGTAAATTCTTTAGAATTTTAAAATTTAAAACACATAAGGCTAAAATCTTTACTACGAAAAAATATTTAATAAAATTTGCCACTTTGTGTTAAGGGGGTAATTTGGATTATACTTTTTCTAATCATGTAAAAGAAAAACTTAGGGAATTTGGTCGTTCACAGATACAAATAGACTGGATAGAAAGAACTTTATTCAGTTCAGACTATGTAGAAAAATCTGAAGATAAAAACAAGACTTATCATTGGAAACCTATAAATGAATACGGTAATCGGGCATTAAAAGTTGTTTATAATCATAATAAAAAACCAGTTAATATTATTACCGTTTATTTTGATAAGAGGTATGACAAATGATTAAAATTAGTAAATATGATTCTGAGGTAGATGGAATATCAGTTCAAATAGTTGATGAAAATGTATTAGACTCTGAAGAGATTGCTGAAGGAATTATTGTTGATTACAATGATAACGATGAAATTATAGGCTTTGAATTGTTGGATATAAAGAATATTACCCATAGTTCTTTAAGAAAATTAAAAAGCCTTCTTTCTCCTAATACTATTGCGATGCTTCAAGAGTTTAATATATTTAGTGAAGTTTTTTGTTAAAACAAATGATCATAATTAAAATTTGGTAATGTTGAAGAGGCGATCGCCATTTAGCTTAATTTCTTAATTTCTTACTCGCCCTAGATTCAATCATAAATGGAGGAATTTCTGCTAATTCCTTTTCGTTTAAATCATATTGTTCACAAACTAAACTTAAACGATCTCCTCCACTGGTCATTTTATTAACGCAATGGGTCAAATCTCCTTGAAAATATACTAAAGTATTAGTTTTTGGTTTAATTTGTCCAATTTTTCGTTTGGGATGGCTTAAAACTAATTCTCCGCCTTCTAAGTTAGAAGGAATTTCCACATACAAAACACTAACTATTAAAGGAGGTTCAACGGTTTTGCAGTATGATCTTAAAGATCGGTCAATATGAGGATCAACTCGAGAATTTTCTTTAAGTAGCAATGGATTGAGATAAAAAGCATTACAGTTTGGTTTTAATACCTGTTCCACATAGGGTTTAAAGAAAGGAAATCGCTTTTCTACTGTAGTTATTTCTGAGCGTTTAAACACAACAGAAAAACCTTTGGTATCAATAAAATCACGATTAAGATTATTAATGGTTAAATAAGAACAGGCTAAAATTTCCCCTCGCAAATCATTTAGATAAGTAAGAGAGAAAAAATTAGGATATAAATCATAGTATTTCATTAAACTTTTGGCCACATTAAAAATTAAAAATTCAATTATCGCAATCACCACCATGATTACCAGTTAAACAAGGGGTTTAAACCCCTTATCTCTATATTCTTTTTGTTTCAACCCAAGTGTGTATTGCTATATGATCAATTATTAATTATAATCCTGCCTCAAAAGCAACTCCTTCTTCCCTAAAAGTGGGGAAGTTAGCGACAATAGTATTACGTTCTTGTTGACTTGCAAATAAATAAGTGCCGGGTTGGGCTGAATTTTGAAAACGGTAAAAATTTTCTGCTTGATTGGCATTACCATCATAAACATAAAAAGCTAGTCCTTCTTCTGCAAAATTAGGGAAATTTTGACGAATACTAATGCTTTCTTGTTCATTGGCATAAAGATAAGTACCTGGTACATCCTTATTTTGGAAGCGATTTAAACGGATTAAATTGTCGTTAGGTTGATTTGATACATTAAAAGCGAAACCTTCTTCGACAAAATTAGGAAAATTAGCTTTTATTTGCTCTCTTTCACCCTGTCCGACGAATAAATAAGTCCCGGGTCGATCATTGTTTTGAAAGCGGTAAATAGGCGTATTTAATAAAGAATCCGTTTGAAAAATACGGGCATAAGGATCGAAACTGTGAGTTTGACTATCATCAGCTACAATTACCATCCTATTATTGGCGATCGCCACGACAGGATTTTTTTCGATATTGGCGGTAGTATCATAATTTTGAGGAATACCTTGGCGATCTCCATTAGCATTAAATTGAGCATATTTAACACTATCATCCTCAGCATTTTCGTAAGTAACCACAAAACTACCATCTTGACGAAAAGCTACGGCGGAATTACTTTGAGAATTTAAAGCATCATCAACAAATTGGTCATTTAAATCGATAGCATCTCCTTGGCGATCGAAACGGCGAAACTTAATATCTCGATCATTATCAGCAAATTGATAAGTCCAAGTAATAACCACATTACCATTATCATCTATGGAGATCGCCGATTGAGTTTGAGGACTACCATCATCACTGGTCGATATTTGAGTGAGATTGCCTACACTTCCTGCAAAAATTTGGGGATAACCATTAACTTCTGATGTATGAGTAACCACAATATCACTAAAATCAGCATCAGTTAAATTAGTTACATCTACCCCTTTTTTGATGGCTACTGAAGGTTGATACTCATTATAAGGATTATTAAAAATAAACTGATCAGGGGTAAGGGAATTACCAAGAGAATCAAAAAGTCGGCCTCTGACATCCGAATTATTATTACTAGACTGACTAGTCCAAACAACAACAAAATTACCCACTGAATCAACAGCTATATCAGGTTCAAATTGACGCTTTTCTTGTTCAAAATCAGAGACTAAAATATCCTCCGTAAGAGAATCTCCATTTTGATTAAAAATTTTAAAATAAATATCATTATTTTTAACAAAAGTAACCCCAAAATCCCCATTATTACTAATAATAATTTTAGGATCGATTTCATTATCTTCAGAGTTAGCTATATCTCGATCAAAACTATCTTTAGCATTACCATCAGCATCAAAGCGTCTAAATAAAATATCATTATCATTGACAGTAAAAGGAGATTGCCACACCACAATAAAATCACCATTATCTATTATGGCTAAATCTGGATTGGTAAAAGAAGGAATAGTTACCGTTGCTTCATTTACTCTAAATTCTTTATTTACTGGTTTAAAAGTTGCCATATTATCATTAATTAATAATTAGTATTTTCATAATTTTGATTATTATAACAGTCGTGAATTGGATTAGAAAAACAAGGAGTTGAAACTCCTTGCTCAAAAATTTATGTGTTTTAACTCATCTGTTGATTGCTATAATTATTCACTGTTAATTGTTGAGTGTCAACTATCAATTTTAATTCTTCTTTGGTTAAAGGTTGTTCAAAAAATTCACACTGCCAACACTCCTTGGCCCCTTGAATTAGATGAGTAATAATTTCTGGAGAAGAAAATGATAATTTATGGATATGTGATTTTTCGCCAAAAATTTTATAATATAAATCTAAATCGGGATTTACAATCATTGAACCATGTTGTAATATAGTGTTATTTTTTTTTAATTGGGCGCTACCAATTAATTTATTTCCTTGAGAATCAACTAAATCTGCCCCAGTGGCGATCGCCATACAATTAGCATTATGAAAATAATTTCTTTGTTGTTGACCATAAACTAAATTTATACCTAATTTTTGCCATCCCGTAATTAAAAATTCACATATTTGAT
>CAZWLZ010000175.1:0-7578 GCA_964634505.1 uncultured bacterium
TTTTGTTTTACAATCGTGTTAATATCTTCATCATACTCTAATTAAGCAACGCCGAAATTTTAAACAGTATTATAACAAAATTAGATATTGATCAAGATATTTTAATCAAAAAAATAAACCAAATATAACACAAATAAAATAAATGAAGGAAATTTTACCTATAAAATAGTATATTCTCTTTGAGATAATTCCAGCGAGATATTCTGATTAAATAAATTATTCCAAATTGATTCTAATTTCATGGCAATATGATAACTTAATAATGGTGGTACAGCATTGCCAATTAATTTATAAGCTTTACTAGCAGAAATAGGATAATCGGTTGAGGTCATTTTCTTATCTCTGACAAATTCATAATCATCAGGAAATGTTTGTATTCTTGCACATTCTCTAACAGTTAAACGCCTCATTTTTGCCCCAGAATTTACCTCATTTTGATAACGCCCACCTAATTCTAAAGATAATCTTCTAAATTCAATATTACCATGATGTTCAGCTCTAATGGTAGGGCTTAAACCATCTAAATTAACTTCTATTTGTCCTTGAGTTTTACCATAAAATTTAGCTTGAGAATATTTCATCTGAGCTTGATCTTTTGTTTCGTATTCTGGTTCTAAAAGATCAGATAAAGCAGATTTAACAGTAGAATAATACTTTAAATTTTCATCATCAAGAATACTTTTTTGTTGATTATAATGAGTAATTTCAGGAAAAGGATTAATAAGACTCTCCAAGTTAGAAAAATTTAACCATTGATTATTTAAAAAGTTTTTATTGATACCGATAAAAAATAATCTTTCTCTAGTTTGGGGAATGCCATAATCGGGAGCATAAAGCAATTTAGAAAAAACTAAATAACTATTATTATTAATTGAACGAAAATCTGATTCTATTTTCTCTTTTACTTCCGATAAAGAATTTATACCTTTTACATTTTCAGCTATAAAAATTTTAGGTTGTGTAATTTCAATAACTTTCTTCATCCAATAGTAAAGCATTCCCCTATTTTTTAAAGTATCTTCTTGATTTTCTTCTAAATAATTACCATCATGATTTTTATGGGAATTAAAACCTTTTCTTTTGCCAGAAATACTGAAATCTTGACAAGGAAAACCACCAGTTACAATATCTATATTGTTAGGAAAATAAAACTTGCCTTGTTCGTATTTTTCAACTAAATTAACTATGCTTTCTAAATGAAAAATATCCTTTTTAAAATAAGGAAGCCACACATTTTTAGCACTTATTTCAATATCATTAGCAAACACGGTATCGAAAGATGTCCTTGCTAATTTTACTAAATGTTTATCTTTATCCACAATCCAATTAGGATGGATTTTCTCATTAATAAAATCTTGATTAGTCCAAAATCCCCCTTCTATTCCTAAATCCATGCCTCCACAGCCAGAAAATAATGATAAAACCCTTTTTTTTGAACTCATAATCAGATTTGACAAAAATATTATTGCTAATTATAATAGCTAATCAGTTAGCTAACGTCAACCAGAAAATATAGATGAATATCAGAGAATTAAGGAAAAATCGAGGTTTGAGAACTGTTGATGTTGCTAGTGTTGTGGGCGTTGCTGAATCCACAGTCAGGAATTGGGAATATGGTAAAACAATACCAAAACTCCGCATCGATCAAATAAAAAAGCTAATTGATTTATATAAGTGTGATTTTAATGATTTATATAATGCTGTTTTGCAAACAAATGATAATTAAATTTATCTTTAAAGTATATTAAATAATGACTTTCTTAAAATTAAATGATTAATATTTAAAATGCGAATTTTTATTACGGGTGCGAGTGATAGACAATTTAATTAAATCATTTTAACAATGCAAAAAAAAGAATACGAAGATTAGATCGATAAAATTTTAATACCTGAATTAACAAGAGAAACAGCCAGAAAATTACAACATTCTCAAAGTGATTTACAAAAATATAAATGGACAGAAGGTGAATCAAATACAGATACTGATTTTTCTAAATTAGCTGGAGAAAAAATGAAACAGGTTTTTGAAGAAATAATAAATTCAAATTCTATATTTAACAATAAAATAACTAAGTACCTGGACAGAATTAATTTAACATTTGGTAAAAGGTAGGATGAGTTCTGCCCATCAAAATTTTGATCCTAAAATACACAATTGATTTTGTCCAAGTACTTAGCTTGTATTGCCCTTAAAATTAAACAGAAAATACCTGAAACTGATATATCGGAAATAATGGAAGAAGTTGATCAATTATTAGATGAATCAATCCTAGCAGGAGAGTTTATTATTCCTTCAGCACCTCGACAGTTAGTCGATTTAACTGAGTTAGATTTAACTGAGCTAAAACGTAAGTTTCAACAAGGTAAGCAACCACGCACTCAAACTGAGAAATTAAAAGGAATAGTTGATAGAAAATTGGGGCAGATGCTAAAAGTTAAGAACAGTAGCCTTAACTACTATGAAAAGTTTCAACAAATGATAGAGAATTATAATTCAGGCTCTCATAATATAGAAATTTTTTTCTATGAGTTGATAGATTTAGCCCAAGAATTAAATCAAGAAGAAAAAAGGGCTATCTTAGCAAGATTAACGGAGGGATAATTAGCGATCTTTCACTTACTCACTAAACCACAGATTAATTTAACGACACAGGAGGAGAAGAAAGTTAAACAAATAGCACAGGAATTATTAACAACCCTCAAACAAGAAAAGTTAGTTATCGATTGGCTAAGAGACAGCAAACAAGGGCTAGTGTAGCAATAACTATCAAGGATATTTTCGATAAGTTGCCCAAGTCTTATTCCGATGAGATATATGAGCAAATGTGCAATCAAGTATATCAATATATTTATGATAACGATGTTAGTTAATATCATGATGATATACAATAATTACCTTGTGTAAGGTATATAAATTATTTAATTATTGAATCAAAATGAAGGAAATTTTAGTAAGTTTGGCGATCGTTGCTGTATGTGGTATTGTACTGATTGCATCAACTATTTTTGGGCTAGGAAAAACAGAGGCCATAGCAGATCAAATTCAACCAAAATCTAATCAAAATTTAGGCGAGTTGATTGCAAGTAATACTAAACAAAAAGCAAATATTATGGATAATATAAATTTAGAAAATGCGGTTACAACCGATTCAGGCTTGAAATATATTGATATTAAAGTAGGCGAGGGTGCAACCCCTGAAAAAAAACAAAAAGTTACTGTTCATTATACAGGTACTTTAGAAAATGGCAAAAAATTTGATAGTTCACGAGATCGCAATCAACCTTTTAGTTTTACTATCGGTGTAGGGCAAGTAATTAAAGGTTGGGATGAAGGTGTAGGTACGATGAAAGTAGGCGGCCGCCGTACTTTGATTATTCCTCCCGATTTGGGATATGGTAGTCAAGGCGCCGGGGGTGTAATTCCTCCTAATGCTGTTTTAATTTTTGATGTGGAATTATTAAAAATTAGTTAATTTTGTATTTGACGATCGCCATTTATTTTGAGGTGGCGATCGTTTATCTCACTAATTAATTAATTCTCTAACATCGGCGACTTTTCCTTTAATGGCGGCGGCTACTACCATGGCTGGACTCATTAATAAAGTACGACCACTAGAAGAGCCTTGGCGACCTTTAAAGTTACGATTAGAAGAGGATGCACTAATTTGATTTCCTTGTAATTTATCGGGATTCATGGCTAAACACATGGAACATCCAGCCTCTCTCCATTCAAAACCAGCAGCTAAGAAAATTTGATCTAATCCTTCGGCTTCGGCTTGTTTTTTTACTCGCTCTGATCCAGGTACAACAAAGGCTTTAACCGTTTGGGCTACTTGATGTCCTTGAGCAAATTTAGCTGCCTCTCTTAAATCAGTAATACGTCCATTAGTGCAACTACCAATAAAACAGACATCTATTTTGGTATCTTTGATGGAACTACCAGGCTGTAATTCCATATATTTATATGCTTCTTTGGCGATTTCTCTTTCATCTTCTGCTAAACTTTCTACGGTGGGAATTGATTCATTAATACCGATGCCTTGACTTGGTGTAATTCCCCATGTTACGGTTGGTTCGATTTCACTAGCATCAAATTTTACCACATCATCATAGTTCGCATTTTCATCACTGCGAAGACTATTCCACCAGACGATCGCCTCATCCCAATGGTCATTTTTAGGAGAAAAATCCCGATCTTTTAAATAATCATAAGTAACTTGATCGGGATTAATATAACCACAACGAGCGCCTCCTTCAATGGACATATTACAAATAGTCATTCTTTCTTCCATATTCATATTTTCAAAAGTACTACCTGCATATTCATAAGCATAACCAACGCCTCCTTTTACCCCCAATTTTCTAATGATATGAAGGATTACATCTTTAGCATATACCCCCGGCGGTAAAGTGCCATTTACCTCTATTTTACGCACTTTCAACTTAGATAGAGCTAAGGTTTGAGAGGCTAAGACATCCCTTACTTGAGATGTGCCAATACCAAAGGCGATCGCCCCAAATGCACCATGGGTAGAAGTATGAGAGTCACCACAAGCGATAGTCATACCCGGTTGAGTTAAACCTTGTTCGGGGGCGATAACATGGACGATGCCTTGATTGCCTGAATGAATATTATAAAATCTAATTTTATGTTGTTGGGCATTATTTTCTAAAGCCTGAATCATCTCTTCTGCAAGAGTATCAACAAAAGGACGGGCTTGATTTTCAGTGGGAACAATGTGATCTACCGTGGCGATCGTTCTTTCGGGAAATAATACTTTTAAACCTCTTTCATTTAGCATCGAAAAGGCTTGAGGACTTGTTACCTCGTGAATTAAATGTAATCCGATAAATAATTGAGTTTGACCAGAGGGCAAAGTGCTTACGGTGTGTAAATCCCAAACTTTATCAAATAACGTACCATTACTCATAATATTTTGTTTTTAATCATTTTAAATATCTAATTGTATCAAATCTTTATCACTAGCATCTTAACTTAAGGAAAATTTTTATATTTTTGGCGTTATTTAATTCTCTTATGATTTTGTCTCGCAAAGACGCAAAGGGAATGAGGAGATCAAAAGATCATTTTTTATATCTAAAATTAGCTACATCTTAAAATCTTGTTTATAAAAATAAAATCATTTACAATTATTGAGAATTATTCATAGTAAAAATTTTATGGCACATCCAGCACAAAATGAATTTATCAATCTTGTTAAAGAGTATTTTCCTCAATTTTTTCAAAATCAAAAAGTATTAGAAGTAGGCTCCCTTGATATCAATGGTAGTATTAGAACTTTTTTTGATGATTGTGATTATACAGGGGTTGATTTGGAATTAGCTAAAGGCGTAGATGTTGCAACACCCGGACAGTTTATTGATTTTCCTTCTCAATCTTTTGATTTGACTATCTCTTGTGAATGTTTTGAACATAATCCTTTTTGGTTAGAAACTTTTATCAATATGTTGCGTATGACTAAACCCAATAGTCTTGTAATTTTAACTATCGCCTGTTATGGCCGACCAGAACATGGTACAACTAATAGTACTCCGGGGGCTTCACCTTTGACGGTAAAAAAAGGAATGGAATGGAACTATTATCGTAATCTTAGTGGTTTGGATTTGATGAAAAAAGTTGATTTAACTAATTGGTTTAGTAATTTTAGATTTTATTATAATTTTGTTTCTAAAGATGTATATTTTATCGGTATTGTTAAAAGTGCTCAAGAATCATCGGAGCAGTTATTAGATGGAGATCGCCAAAAACTAGATGCCATACAAGAATTTTATCGAAAAAATTGGCGTAATAGACTCTATGAAAATATGTGTTTTTTAGGTAAAGATATTTTTGAAAATCTTAAACTTTCTTGGTTATTAAGGCCTAAACATCATATTTCTGATAAATTGCATCGAATATTTAATTAATTTCTTTGGCGATTGCCATTAGGGAAAGGACAATGGACAATGGGCAAAGGGCATTAGGTAATGGGTATTAGATGAAAAAAAAGAATCAATTGAGTTATATCAAGTTCGGTTAATTGCTTATAAAATCACTGTTCGTAGTGATGGCTTTAGCCATTCTTTTTTTATTATTGTTTATCCGAACCTGATATTAAGTAGATGGACAAAATAATGTGTATAGAAACAATGGGTTTAAACTCATTGTCACCCTAGATTTGAAAAAATAAAAATCCATAATTAATTTTGTCTAGGCACTTATGTATTTAATTATTACAAGATCAACTATTAACTATCAACAGTTATACTGTTAAAAAGAAATTATTAAATAAAATTTATGGATACAAAAACTTTTAAACGTAATTTACAGCAATCAGATAACTATCATCGTAAAGGTTTTGGCCATGAGATCGAAGTTAATCAAACTTTAAATCAAGAATATCAAAGTAATTTAATTCAAACTATTCGTCAAAATAATTATCAAATTACGAAAAATAATGTAACCATTAGTTTAGCTGAAGCGTTTGGTTTTTGTTGGGGAGTAGAAAGGGCAGTAGCTATGGCTTACGAAACACGCACTCATTTCCCTACGGAAAAAATTTGGATTACTAATGAAATTATCCATAATCCCTCTGTCAATAAAAGATTACAAGAAATGAATGTGGGTTTTATTGATGTAAAAGAAGGGCAAAAAGATTTTTCTGTGGTTCGATCGCCAGATGTGGTCATTTTACCCGCATTTGGTGCGAGTGTACAAGAAATGCAGTTATTAAATGAAAAGGGGTGTACCATCGTTGATACTACTTGCCCTTGGGTTTCTAAGGTTTGGAATTCAGTAGAAAAACATAAAAAAAAGGATTATACCTCAATTATTCATGGCAAGTATAAACATGAGGAAACTATTGCTACCAGTTCATTTGCTAATAAATATTTAGTTGTTTTAAATCTTGAGGAAGCTAAATATGTTAGTAATTATATTCTTCATGGTGGGAATAAAGAGGAATTTTTGACTAAGTTTAAAAATGCTTATTCCGTCGGTTTTAATCCTGATACTGATTTAGAAAGAATCGGTGTTGCGAATCAAACTACTATGTTAAAAACTGAAACCGAACAAATAGGAAAATTATTTGAGCAAACTATGCTAAAAAAATATAATCCTACTGAATTAAATGATCATTTTATGAGTTTTAATACCATCTGTGATGCCACTCAAGAACGTCAGGATGCCATGTTAGAGTTAGTTAAACAAGATTTAGATTTAATTGTGGTTATTGGTGGTTTTAACTCCTCTAATACTACTCATTTACAAGAAATGGCGATCGCCAACAATATTCCTTCTTATCATATCGATAGTGCAAACCGTATTCAATTTGATAATACCATTGAACATAAACCCTTAGATCAAGAATTGGAAATACAAAATAATTGGTTACCCACAGGTAAAATAAAAGTAGGCATAACTTCCGGCGCTTCAACACCAGATAAAGTAGTAGAAGAAGTCATCGAAAAAATTTTTACCATCAAAGAAAATTATTAATTTATCGATTATTCTAAGTCCCCCTTTTTTAAGGTAGGGCTGTTTCATTCTCAAGTAAGACTAATGGGGAGAGAGGGAAA
>CAZWLZ010000176.1:0-7560 GCA_964634505.1 uncultured bacterium
ATAAATGGGCAAAATAGATAAAATTTTCGCAAAAATGAAGCAAAATCCCCGTGATTGGAGGATTGAAAGCATCAAAACTGTAGCCCAAAGTTATGATATAGAATGGAGACAAAAAGGAACTTCTCATGTAGTTTTTATTCGCAGTGATGGCAAAACCTTACCAATTCCTGCACATCGTCCAATTAAACCAATTTATATTAAAAAGTTCATCGATTTTGTGGAGAATGATAATTATGAATAATTTATTTTTATATCCTTTTGAAATTAAACCTTTAACTGATCAAGAAGGCGGTGGCTATTTAATTTCTTTTCCTGATTTTGATGAGTGTATTTCTGATGGTGAAACTCCCCAAGAAGCAATTAAAAATGGAATTGATGCTTTAGAAGAAACTATTAATGCTTTAGAAAGTATGAATTTACCGATTCCTCTTCCTTTTAGTAAAGAAAAAAACCGTAATAATTTTATTCAACAAATACCTGAAAATTTATATCAACGTTTAGAAAAATTAGCTCAAAAAGAAAGGGTTAATATCAATAATTTAATTAATTCAATGTTAGAGGCAAGTTTACAAATAAAAGAAAAAAAAGACGAACTCTCAAACAGATAAATTATTAGTAATTAGGCTAAAACTAGATCGCCTTGCTTGTAATAAGCCCTTTAAGGCTTTGATGAACTAAAGTATTAGTTGCCAAAATCCAGATATTTGTTATCATCAATATAAAATTTAACTATAGTAAAGTGGTAATTTAAAATGCAGTTGGGACAAAAATACGTCATAGATAATCAAGGTAATCCCATAGCTGTTCTTTTGGATATAGAAGAGTATCAAAAACTACTGGAAGAATTGGAAGAATTAGAGGCAATTAGAGCTTATGATTTAGCTACTTCCATTGATGATGAGGAAATACCTTTTGAACAGGCGATCGCCAAAATTGAACGTAATCGCTAATGAAATATAATGATAAAACAGATAGCCGCCTCGCTGGTAGTAAGCCCTTTAGGGCTTTAATTCCTTAAAGCAGTACTGTATTGTGTGGCACAGGTATCCTGCCTGTTATAACCATAAATTAAGTTTTAACTCGTTCATCCTCAAAAATTAGATCGCCCTTAACTGACGCGGAATTACCCTAATATTTTGTCATATTCGCTATGGTGTCCGATCCAAAACCAAGCAATATATTGTCCATCTTCGATGGCGATCGCCCTGTAATGTATGCCAACTCGAACTGTCCAAAATCGTCTCACTTTTTTAAAATGTAATGAAGGATAATAAGCATCTTGTTTTAACAAATCATAACATTTATCGGCAAGGTCTTGAATAGAAGGAGGAAGTTGCCGATAATAATAGCAAAAATCAGGAGTTGCTCGATGTTTCACAAGTTACTGCAGTTTCCTTCTCGTAAATGTTTTAATGCTTTTTCTGCTAAGTCATCTAGTTTACCTGTGGCTACATCTGTTTCAAATTGTTGATCCCATGCTTCGGCATCAAATTGTGCAAACCAGTGACGAAATTCCCTTAAATCTTGTGGAGATAACTGGCTAACTGCTTTTTCTATTTCTTTTAATTGGTTAGCATTTCTCATTATTTTCCCTCATTTTGACTCAGTTTAATTCATTAAAAATTCTAACAATAAATTCCAATTTATATTTTATTTTGATTATAACTTAATAGGGGTTGCTTTTAAAATTAGTTAACTTAAGTCCGTAGTAGAGGCTTTAGCCCTTTTTCATAAGCCCTGAAGGGCTTTAATTTCTGAACTAAAGTTCTAACTATGAACTACAAATCAAATAGGCTTTTTTAAACTTTTCTCCGTAATTTTTTATAAACTTCATCATCATTTCTTTTTTCAATCAGTAAAATTTCTAGTATTTCTGCTTCCACAGAATAAACTACCCGATATTCTCCTGTATCGACTCGGTAGAAATCATAGCCTTTTAATTTCAAAGAATCTTGAGTATAGGGATTTATTCTTAATTCAGTTATTTTTGTCGCTACTTGTTTGCTATGCTTTTGTGACATTGTTTTTAATCGTTTTGTCGCTTGTCGAGATAAATTAATCTTCAGCATTTAAAATATTTGATAATAAAGTTTCACTTTCTGAGATGCCAATAAAACCTTGTTTTTTGGCTTTTTCTGCCTTTAAAGCTAACAGTTCGTTTTCTAAGTCTAAAAGTCTTTCATATTCTTGTATTTCCAACATAACAGCTATTTTATTGCCCTGATTGTCAACAACGTATTTTTCTTTTAATTGCATAATTCTTATTCTTTGAAACTATTAACTATCTTAATCTTTATTTTGATCTGATTATAATTTCGTTTACTTAAAACCTAATTTATCGAACTCTCAAACAGATAAATTTTTAGTAATTAAGCTAAAACTGTATTGCGTGGTACAGGCATCCTGCCTGTTATAACCATAAATTAAGCCTACAGGCTAGAAGCCTGTCCCACATTTTAACCCATTTAAACGGGTTTTAGCTTTTAGCTTGAAATTTATTTCCAAGCGATCTTTTTCGCCACGTTTGAAGTTAGTTAAGTTAAGTCCGTAGTGGAGGCTTTAGCCTCTCTTTTTCCTATAACCCCTAAAGGGGTTATTACAAACTTTTATGATGGGGATTTGGCGATCAACCAATATTTATTCGCCATAATGTGTTTTGACACGGTGAATATAAATTAATTTTTGTTGATCATCAATGGTATAAAGGATTCTATCTTTATAATTTAAACGAATAGAAAAGAAACCACTAAGATCGCCTACTAGCTTTTTACCAGTATAAGGATTGAGACTAATTTTTTCTTGAATAATTTTTTTGAGTTTTGCTTTCAGTTTTTGGGTAAGTTGAGCTACATCTTTTTTCGCCTCTTTTGTAAAACGTATTTCATAAACCATCAATCAATATTTCCCAATACATCATCAAGAGAATAAGTTTCATTATTAGTAATTTGTTCAAGGGAACGTTGTAAACTTTCTCTTAAACCAGGAATTGATAACAACTCAATTGTTTCTTGTAAACTTTCATAGTTTTTTTGTGAGATTATCACCGCCGAAGCCTTATCGCCTTCTAGTTCATAAATTTTATTTTCTTCTGTCACTAATTTGACTAAATTAATCAAGTCTTTTTGATTGGTAGTAATTGCAAGTTTTTCCATTATGGTTGATCTCCTCTTTTCTAATTAGTTTAACAAATTAAAAGATGATCCCCTCTCCCATAATCTCAAAAAACAATTATCAAAATTAGGTTAAATTAAACCGCCTGCAACCCAACCTACTCGTTACTAACCCCTCCATTGCGATAAATAATCAATTAATGAAAATTAAAATTATTTTGAGAAATAATCAAATTTAAAGTATTTTTAAATTGAGAAAAGCCAAAATTTTTAATCACTTCTGATCGTAAAAATTCGGGATTATAAAGATTAGAATTAGGATGTTTTTTTAATAAAATTGAAATGGTATTTTTGGCGATCGCCAAATAATCATCTGGATCAATTAAAACTCCCAATTCCCCATTAATTAAAGCATCAGTAGCACCGTCTTTATTTCCCGCAATACAAGGCTTACCACTAGCCAAAGCCTCTAAATAAACAATCCCAAAACCCTCCGTTTTACTAGGCAAAATAAATAAATCACAAAGATTATAATGATCAGATAATTCTTGATCAGAAACAAAACCTGTTAAAGTAACATTTTTTTCTAAATTATTACTTTTTAGATAAGCTAAAATTCGCTCTTTATCCGCCCCTTTACCTACTAAAATATAATGAATATTGGGAATAAATTTAATAATCTCAGGTAACGCTTTTAAAACATTATCATAACCCTTAAATCGCTCACTAATATCAAGCCTAGCTACCGTTAAAATAATAGGTTGTTCTTGTGATAAATTATAACGTTTTAATAAATAATCAGGTTTATAATTGATACAAAAGCAGGAAGGATCAAAGGTATTAGGTAAAATAGAAATTTTTTCAGAATTAATATTTATGTCTTGAATAAGCCTATTTTTAGTATAATTACTAACAGCTAAAATTTGAGTAGCATTTTTTAAAGCCTTAATTAAAGTAGGATTTTTAATCTTCCATGCTTCCACCCCATGGGCGATCGCCAAATAAGGAATATTAGTAAATTTATTTAAAAAATAAGCCGCACTGGTAAAATTCAAATGAGAAGCAATAATCAAGTCGGGCTTTTGAAGCAAACCATAACCAATAATTTGACTAGCAAAAATAAAAGTCCTAAACTTAAGAGGAAAATTACCAGAAAAATGTAAATTAGTATTAGGAGAAATTAAAATATTTTCCTTAACATTAGAATCATGTTTCAAAAATAAATCTATCTTATTCTCAGGGAATAAATCTTGTAACGCTTGAAGTAAAAAATTAGAATAAACTTGTATTCCGCCTTTATACTCAAAAATATTGGGAAACCAAAGATGTAACATTAAAATAATAAATAAATCTCTATAATAAAATTAATTATAAAATATGTGTTTAGCAATACCCGGAAAACTTATCAGTATTGAAGAAACAGAAAACCCTTTAGAAAAAAAAGGCAAAGTTAGTTTTGGTGGAATAATCAAAGAAATTAACCTCGCCTATACACCATCGGCTAAAATTGGTAACTATATAATTGTTCATGTCGGCTTTGCTTTAAGCATTATAGACGAAGAAGAAGCCCAACAAACAATCTTAGAAATACAACAAATACAGAATTTTTCAATGGAATAAACTACAAAAAAAGTAGGGAGATGCACACCCTACAAATTGAGAGTTTTATTTACTTACAAAATTGTTATTAATGGAAAAATAACCTATGGAATGGTAGGTTAACCTGAAATTATCTCCACTAAAAACAGTTACAAAAATGTAAATTATTCAGAATCATCAGTAATTAAAGTAGCATTAACTTCGTTTTCATTTCCTTGTAATTGTAAACTTTTATCCTTAAAACTAAATTTTTGTAAAGCCCAATTAGCAATTTCTCTAACTTCATTATCAGGGTCATTAAGAGCGGTATGATTAATTAAAGGGTGTATTTGATTCATTAAATCATAAATTTTTGTTAAATCTCTAATGGCATTTTTCCTCACCTGAGGATTTTCATCTTGTAAAGATAATAATAAAGCTTGATTCATCGGTTTCATACTTGCTGTACTAATTTGAGATAAAGCCTCTAAAATTAAACTACGTTCATAAGAATCCGCATTAATCATCATTTTTACTAAAGGTTTAACGGCTCGAGAATCGCCTTTTTGTGCTAAATTCCAAATAATTTTACGGCGTTGTTTAGAATCTTCTTGTTCTAAATTTGATAATAATTCTTTTATTTCATCAGTATTATTATTTAAAGAAGATTGGTTATTTACTGAAACTAAATTAGATGATTGATTTTGATTTTGATTTTGATTTTGATTTTGATTTTCAGAAGAAGTTCTTTCAAATTCTGGTAATTCATTAGTCTTGTCTGACAATAAATTTAAAGAAGATTCAGAGGTGATATTTTTTGGTGTTTCTGTTGATATTTCCTCAGAAATTTCTGATTTAATTTCTTCCGACTTAACTTGAAATAAACGAATAATAACTAAAATTAAACCAGCAGAAATCATAATCATAAAGAAAATGATTATTAATAATAAATTATTAGAACCATTATTTTGTACTGAAGGGCTATTATTAGGAGGAGTGCCATCTCTTTGAGCAAATATTAGTACATTTTTTTGAGCTTGTCGGGCATAAAAATCATTAGGCCTACTCTCGGAAGCTTTTTTGAAATAATTTAAAGCACTATCATAATCTCTATTATTACTTGCTGTATATCCTTTTTCCATATAATTATCATAAGTATAAGTTTTAATGTTTCTAATTGCTGTTTTCCCATAAGCATCATTAGGGCGCAATTTTAAAGCTAATTTAAAATTATTGAGTGCTTTTTCGTACTCTCCTTTATTTTCAGCTTCATAGCCTAATTTCATATATTGATCATAAGTTAGTTTTTCTTGATTAGAATTATTTTGAGTTAGTATTATTAATTCTTTTCCTTGTACTATTTCCTTTTTATCATTGATATGATGATACATTGTCATACCTATAAAGGTAAAACAAAAGACTAAAATTAATCTTACTTTTATTTTCATAATTTATTTACTGAATAATAATTTTTAATTAAAAGGTATCATAAACATACTTCAAATCAATAATTACAAGTTTTACTTGTAAACAGTATTTTAAGTTTTTTATTATCTATCGTGTAAAAATTTACTTAAAAAATAAAAAAACAATCTTTTATTTAATCATGTTTAATTTAGTAAAACCTTTTTATCCTCTTTTTTTTTCAGCTGTTAAATCTAATATCGAAACTACTCATCTTCAAAGTTTAGCTTTTTTTCATTGGTTAGACTCTAATCCTGATCAAGTTTTTGCTCAATTTTTACTTAACCAGTTAGAAACTTCTTTTTGTTTTGATGATAGTCGTTTACACCAATCTGTTTGGGGTTTAAATTTTAAAAATCCTTTGGGTTTAGCAGCAGGTTACGATAAGGATGGTAAGGCAGCTGGAATTTGGTCAAGTTTTGGCTTTGGTTTTGCTTCTTTAGGTGCGGTTACTTTTCATCCCCAACCAGGTAATCCTCGCCCTAGAATGTTTCGTTTACCTTTGGATAAAGCGGCTTTAAATCGTATGGGTGCAAATAGTTTAGGGGCGATCGCCATTGCGGAAGTTTTAACCGAAACTTGGGCTAGAAAACCTGCTTCTATTCCTATTGGTATTAATTTATGTAAGTCTAAAATCACTCCTTTAGAAGAGGCTGCTCAAGATTACTTAAATACTTTTAAAGTATTACAAAATTTGGCTGATTATTTTGTGATTAATGTAAGCTCCCCTAATACAGAAGGATTACGTTCTTTGCAGGGGGGAGAAAAATTAGCCCCAATTTTAGACGCTTTACAAACCGAAAATCAAGGAAGCAAACCAATTTTAATTAAAATTTCTCCCGATTTAGAAGATTCAGAAATAATTAAGATTGTCAAATTAGCTCAAAATTATCAGTTAAATGGCATTATTGCTACTAATACAACTATCAGTCGTGAGAATTTACAAACTAAAATCTTAACAGAAACAGGTAAGGCAATAACAGAAGAAAATGGAGGCATTAGCGGCAAACCTTTAAAACAAAGGTCAACGGAGGTTATACGGTTAATTTGGCGGGAAACAGAGGGCTGTTTGCCTATTATTGGGGTAGGGGGTATCTTTACAGCAGAGGATGCTTGGGAAAAAATTACGGCAGGAGCGACTTTATTACAATTTTATACGGGATGGGTATATCAAGGACCGTGGTGTGTGCCTGATATTTTGCGGGGTTTACTTAAGAAACTTGATGAACATAATTTAAAGCATATTTCAGAGGCGATCGCCATAAATAATTAAAAATGATGACATATTAGCCCCCTTAATCCCCCAAAATTGGCAGGGCTGTTTCATTCTAAAGAAAAAGCGATAATTATAGTGAGAATGGGGGAAATGGGAGATAGGGTAATGATGACAAGGTATATGGCTGAAAAA
>CAZWLZ010000177.1:0-7516 GCA_964634505.1 uncultured bacterium
GAATTGGACCAGGTGCAGCTTGTACCTCTCGGGGTGTCTTAGGTGTAGGTGTTCCACAACCTACGGCTATCGCCGATTGTGCCGCCGCTAGAGATGATTATTATCGAGAAACTGGCAAATATGTTTCCATTATTGCCGATGGAGGGATCATCACAGGAGGAGATATTTGTAAATGTATTGCTTGTGGTGCTGATGCCGTAATGATAGGCTCACCTATTGCCAAAGCTAAAGAAGCTCCAGGTAGAGGTTTTCATTGGGGAATGGCAACCCCTAGCCCTGTTTTACCTCGAGGTACACGCATAAATGTAGGTACAACGGGAACAATTGAAGAAATTTTAACAGGGCCAGCAAAATTAGATGATGGCACTCATAATCTTTTAGGTGCAATTAAGACGAGTATGGGTACTTTAGGGGCTAAAAATATTAAAGAAATGCAACAAGTTGAAGTAGTGATTGCACCTTCTTTATTGACAGAAGGAAAAGTTTATCAAAAAGCTCAACAATTAGGAATGGGAAAATAGGTAATAGGTAATAGGGAAAGAAAAAATAAAAATTGAGTTATGTAATCAAACACCAATTGCATAACAAAAAAAACGGAAAATATCTTAATCAGATGTAACTTCTAACTCCTAACACCTAATCCCTAACTGTTAACCCCTTTTTTCCTCCGTACATCAATTAATAATTAAGAATAAAGATATATTAATAATTAATATTTACGAACTATTATAGTTTTGTAAGATTAATTATTAATTGTCAATTGTTTATAAAAAGGAAGTTATGAATAATTTAAAACCAGAATTTAAAGAAGAAAAACCTTGGTGGAATCGTCCTTTAACAGGAGAATCTAGTTTAATAGAATTATTAATTAATTTATTTAACAAAAAGACAATTCCTGATGTGGCTATATGTTTGCATGATGAAGAATTAGAAGAATTAAGTATTATCAGCCCTACAATACAAATGCAAGATAGTGATAGATATACTCAAGAATTTTTTGAGTATATTGATATTACCCATAAAATCAACAATAATGAAGATGATTACAAAGGTTTAAACACTTTTATCAATATTTTAATATATGCAATTGATCGCCATAATCACTTCTCTAATCTTCAAAAAATTGAATTAGATTATTCCTTCAGAAGTTTTTTGGAATTATCTCAATTTGTAGATGATCAACTCAATAATAATTTAGATCAACTTATTTTTAAACAAGAAATTACAGAAAAAACAGAAAATTTGCTATCAAAAACTGATAACAAATTAGAACAAGAAATTTTAAGGTCTTATCTTAATTCTTTACAAGTAATTTGCGAAGATCAAATTGGATTAAATCTACTATCAATTTTGCATAAATATAACATTGCTGACTATAAAATTTTCAAAAATATTGCAGGTATTATTAAAGATATAAAAAAGCAAGATTTAAGCAATTTAAAAGCCTTAGTTTTAGTGGTCAAACTTAACTATGAATATTTAGAACAATTAGGTAATTTAATTGGTATTCCCAAAAAAAGTAATGAACCAATTACTTATGCCAAAATACTTCAATATATTGCTCTTTGTCAAAAATATCATACTTTAGATTATCGTTTTAATCAATTATTAACCAATTTGAAAAAGTGGGAAAAACATTATCAAACTGTTAAAGAAATTAGAACAAAATATCTTAATAATAAATATCAATTACCCGAAAGTTTTACTAATTCTATTCCGGGAGAGAAAATTTATGACAAATATAAAGATCACTTTTTATTGAAGTAATAAATTATTATTTTTCAAATTGGTTCATCTGTTAATTAAAAGAAATTTTTACTAATTTTTAATAACAGTAATCCAATCTTGATATTTAGAATCTCTGTTTTCATTTATGTTAAATAATATTGTTTGTAACTGTTTAGTTATAGGATTAGAGTCAGGCAATAAATAATTTTCAATTTTTTTAACAGGAGCAATTTTAGCTGCTGTGCCACATAAAAACACTTCATCAGCAATAAATAATTCTGTTTTATCAATTTGTCTTTGCTGTACGGTAATACCTAAATTTTCAGCAATAGTAATAACACTATCTCTGGTAATTCCTTCTAAAATATCTTGATCAAAACTAGGAGTAATTAATTTTCCGTCTCTAACTAGAAAAAGATTCATGCCTGTAGCTTCACAGACTTTTCCTTGAGAATTCATTAAAATTGCTTCATCAAATCCAGACTCTACCGCTTCAGTTTTGGCTAAGGCTGAAGTAATATACGCACCACTGATTTTTCCTCTCAAAGGAAGACTTCTATCTTCTTGACGATACCATGAACTTATGCGACAGCTAATGCTTTTTGAGGATAGATAATCTCCCATTTCTAAGCCATAAACAAAGAAATCTTTTTCTATATCGTGTAATCTTGGGGCGATTCCCAAATCTGAGGTATAAACAAAAGGACGAATATAAAAAGGTTTGGTTGGTTTATTTAGTTTGACAAATTCGATGATTGTTTCTTCAATTTTTTCGGCTTCTAGGGAAAAATTAAGAAATTTTGCACTTCTGCTTAATCTTTGACAGTGACGATTTAAACGAAATAAATATATTTCTGTTGGTTTATCAGGAGTTATTGTACCTCTTAAACCACCAAAAGCCCCTGTACCATAGTGTAGTGCATGAGTGGCGATGGAAATATTTGCGGATGCAAAAGGAACAAAGTTACCTTGAAAGTAGGCGATCGGTAAAAATTCAGGCATAATTGAGGAAATTTTACATCGTTATCTGATTTACTTTGCAATTCTATCATACTAATTGACAATTATTTATCAAGTATTCACAATAATCTTTTTAAGATTGTGGAACAACCATCCTGCCTATTGGGGTGTTAGGGTGTTCAAATTTCTGACACCCCAATTTTAAGTAAAAATAAATCTTAAAACAATCAATTAATTATAGTAAATTCTCAAAATTGATTACTTCTTATTTAAAATGTAAGAGTTAAAAATATCCCTAATACCCTAGTTTGTTTAACAGAAGTGAGGGATATAACAATTATGATTAGATCAATAAATAGTTTAAGTTATCTATTTATTCAGTAAGAGGTTAAAATATTAATAAAATTTATAAACCTTAAGTACAAATACTCAAATATTAAATTATGTTAGATACTGCTAAAGTATTAGAAGTATTAAAGCCCGTTCAAGACCCTGAATTACAAAAAAGTTTAGTAGAATTAAATATGATTCGTAATGTCAAAATTGATCAAGGTAATGTCAGTTTTACCTTAGTTTTGACTACTCCAGCCTGTCCATTAAGAGAGTTTATTGTTGATGATTGCAAAAAAGCCCTTAAATCTTTGTCTGATGTTACTAATGTAGAGATAGAAGTAACTGCTGAAACGCCTCAACAAAAGTCTCTACCCGGTAAACAGGCTGTTAAAAATGTTAAAAATATTATTGCTATTTCTAGCGGTAAAGGAGGTGTGGGCAAAAGTACGGTAGCGGTTAATGTAGCAGTAGCTTTGGCTCAATTTGGGGCTAAGGTGGGTTTATTAGATGCGGATATTTATGGGCCTAATGCCCCTACTATGCTAGGTTTGAGTAATACGGCTATTAATGTGATGAAAACTCCTCAAGGGGATATTTTAGAACCCGCTTTTAATCACGGTATTAAAATGGTTTCTATGGGTTTTTTAATTGATCCCGATCAGCCTGTTATTTGGCGTGGCCCTATGCTTAATGGCATTATTCGTCAATTTCTTTATCAAGTTGAATGGGGTGATTTAGATTATTTAATTGTTGATATGCCCCCCGGTACGGGTGATGCTCAATTAACGATGGCTCAGTCTGTACCCCTTGCTGGTGCTGTGATTGTGACTACTCCTCAAACTGTTTCTTTACTTGATGCTAGACGAGGCTTAAAAATGTTCCAACAGTTGGGGGCAAATGTTTTGGGAATTGTGGAAAATATGAGCTATTTTATCCCTCCAGACGCTCCTGATAAAAATTATGATCTTTTTGGTTCTGGAGGCGGTCAAAAAGCCTCTCAAGAGTTACAAGTTCCTTTATTAGGTTGTATTCCTTTGGAAATTTCTTTGCGTGAAGGAGGAGATTCCGGTTGTCCGATTGTGGTTTCTCATCCTGATTCGGCCTCTGCTAAGGCTTTGGTGGCGATCGCCAGTCAAATTGCTGCCAAGGTATCAATCATGGCATTTGCTTAAATGATCATAAAATTTGATTTATCTTATTTATTATTTAATTAATTGTGGTCAATTATAAAAATATACCTTCTCAATCTCCTAAATCAATATTTTCGTTGTGGCAGAATATTGATTGGTTTTTGCTAATTTTGACCGTAGGTTTAAGCCTGTTTGGTTGTTTGATGATTTATAGTACTCAAATTTACGAACAGGCTACCGATTGGTTACAACAACTAATTATGACGGGTTTTGGATTTTTATTATTAATGGCGATCGCCCAATGGCGTTATGAATTATTATTACAATTCCATTGGATAACGTACACCATAACTAATATAATTTTAATCGCTGTAATCGCTTTAGGGGTAACAGTTAACGGTGCGCAAAGTTGGATAAATTTAGGTGGATTTAATTTTCAACCCTCTGAATTTGCTAAAATTGGCATAATTGTGACCTTAGCAGCCCTTTTACATCATCAAGATTCATCTAAAATTAGTTCGATTTTAAAAGTGGGAGTAGTGATCGCTATTCCTTGGATTTTAATTTTATTACAACCAGATTTAGGAACTTCTCTAGTTTTTGGGGCGATTACTTTGGGGATGCTTTATTGGGCAAATACACCTTTAAGTTGGATTTTATTAATACTCTCTCCTCTGGTTTCGGTATTTGTTTTTAATCTAAATTTACCAATTTGGATCATTTTTGTCCTTTTAATGGTAGTAATTGCTTGGTTTAGTTTGCCTTGGCGTTCTATAGCAGGTTTAATTATTTTTACTGCTAATTATTTAGCAGGAAATTTAGGTCATGCCTTATGGGGTGTACTTAAACCTTATCAAAAAGACCGTTTAACCTTATTTCTTGAGCCAGAAAAAGACCCTTTAGGGGGGGGTTATCATTTGATTCAATCACGTATTGCTATTGGTTCTGGTGGTGAATGGGGGCATGGTTTATTAAATGGTAGTCAAACTCAATTAAATTTTGTTCCCGAACAACATACAGATTTTATCTTTTCTGCCATCGGTGAACAATTTGGTTTTATTGGTTGTATCCTAGTTTTATTAGTATTTTGGCTTATTTGTTATCGTTTAATTTGGATTGCCCAAAATGCCAAAGAAAATTTTGGTTCACTGTTAGCCATCGGTGTTTTGTCAATGATTGCCTTTCAAACCATTATTAATATAGGGATGACCGTAGGCATTGCACCTATTACAGGCATTCCTCTACCTTGGTTAAGTTATGGGCGATCATCTTTGTTAACTAATTTTATGGCGATCGGTTTAATTGAATCTGTTGCTAATTATCGCCCTTTACCTAAAATAATGAAAAGAAGACAACGTAATGGGTAGTGATTAATAGGGAATAATTACTGAAAAAATTAGATTGGATTAAATAAAGTGCAACCTGTACATTCACAGAATAATCAATAATTGATAGTGTTAGGTTTCTTGTCTCAATTAAACCTAATGGCGATCGCCATTAGGAATTAAACTTTTATGTTAAAGCGGTAATCAGCAAATCGGCAACAGCTCCCCCAGATGCGGGATTTTGCCCTGTGATAATCCTTTGATCTTCAACAGCAAAAGCCAACCAAGGCTCATCTGCTTTTTTATAAACTGCCCCTCGTGCGATTAATTCGGTTTCTGTCAAGAAAGGAACAAATTGATCTAGTTCGATAAGTTTCTCTTCCTCATTAGAAAAACCAGTAACTTCTTTATCTTTAACCAGAAATGCACCACTTGACAATTTGATATTTAGCAAACCAGCTACACCGTGACACACTGAAGAAACAAAACCGCCTTGTTCATAAATTTTTTGACTGATAGATTGTAATATCTCATTGTCAGGAAAATCCCATAGTACACCATGACCTCCAGTGTAATAGATAGCAACATAATCATCTGCATTAACTTCAGTTGGTTGAAGTGCTGTGCCAAGACGATTCATAAATGCTTTGTTTTGATACCAGTCCCACTCTGTGGAATCAGCCATTTCAAGACTGTGAGGATCAATCGGTGTATAGCCTCCTTTGGGGCTAACGTAATCAATTTCATAACCAGCTTCTTCCACTTTCTTGACAAAGTGAACGGCTTCGCCTAGCCATAGACCAGTTGCTCTGTTTAAGTTGGGATACTTTTCTACGCTAGTTAGAACAACAAGTATTTTCTTACTCATGATGATGTCTTTTTCCTTTTTATTCTTTATAAAAACAATAATAGACTTTTTCAGAAACTAAGTTTAGTTCAAAGTTACTTTTTGAGTTTCAGAAGAAGTTTATTTGATTTGCATAGGATTTTATTCTTTACAAATTCACATGGCGATCGCCATGTGAACGTCCCCTATTTCATCCAGTCTATGGTGGAGATATACTTGGACCGAACATTGCCTCACAACCTTTAATGTACATAAAATTGCGGTATCTGTCCACGTCTTCTGGTACTAGCACTTCTACTAGATAGAGATTATCAACCCACACCTCTATTACACCAAAAACTCCTCCCCGGTCACAAGCCAAAGCTCTCCAACCTAAATTTTGGGCTTGATCAATAACCTCTGCTACTGATCGTTTAGTTCCAATGGCAAGATGAAAACCTGAAGGAAGCCGTTCGTTCTGCTCAGGATAAATTTGGTCTTCCCACTCCATGGTCATGGGACCTTGTGCTGTGGCCATGGGATCAGGTTCTCCCGTGCCTGGGTGATAAGGCCAGCCCTGGCCCTTCCCGGTCCGGCGGAGAGCAGCAGGCGGCAGGCCCCCCTGGAAGTCCTCAGGGCCAGGATCACCTCGTCCCGGGTGGGCTGGTGTATCTTGTCGATCCGGCCGCCCAGGACCTCCTTCTGGAGCTCCCCTCTCAGGGCGGAGAGAAACATAGCGTCTAAGGGCATGGGGCAGCCTCCTCCATCATGGCGGAAAAGAGCTGGCCCAGCCGCTCTGTCTGCCCCTGCAGGTAGAGCCAGCCAAACAGGGCCTCCAGAGCCGTTGCCGTCTGATACTGCTCCCGCTTGGCCGCCTTGGGCACCGAGTGGGGCTTGGCATTGCGGCCTCTTCGAAAGACCTCCGCCTCCTCCTGTGTGAGTAAGGGCAGCAGCCTTTGGGTCATGGCGGCCTGGGCCGGTGCGGTGACATAAGAGAGGGCCGCCCGGTGCAGCTTTCCTGCGCTCAGGGTCCCCTTCATGCACAGAAAGGAGCGCACCATCACCTCAAACACTGCATCCCCCAGATAGGCAAGACCCAGGTTACTGAGACTTCCCAGCCGGTCCTTCCCGGCCTCCAAGCGGAAATAATCCATGTTCATTCTCCAAACCTTTTTGTTTTACATCCTGTGGGGCCTTCCATCCCCTTGAAAGAC
>CAZWLZ010000178.1:0-7506 GCA_964634505.1 uncultured bacterium
AAATCCCGAATTAAATGAGGGTAATTTTGCTATTTTATATCGCACTAATGCCCACTCTCGTCGTTTTGAAGAGGAGTTATTTCGAGCCATTATTCCCTATAATATTATCGGTGGTTTAAAATTTTACGATCGCAAAGAAATTAAAGACGCTTTGGCTTATTTACGCTTAATAATTAATCCCGCAGATAGTGTTAGTTTATTACGCATAATTAATACTCCTAGAAGAGGAATTGGGAAGACTACTATTGATAATTTAGTAAGTGCTTCTCAGGAGTTAAATGTGCCTTTATGGGAAATAATTAATGATGAGACTTCTGTTAATACCATTGCTTCTAGGGCTGCTAAAAAGGTTAATATGTTTGCTGAATTTATTCGGGATTGTCAATCACAAATACAAGAAAAATCTGGCATTCAAATATTAGAAGAAATTATGAAAAAATCTGGTTATATTGATGAATTACAAGAACAAAATACGGATGAATCAGAAAGTCGTTTAGAAAATATTAGCGAACTTTATAATGCAATTTTGAAATTTCAAGAAGATAATGAAGATTCTAATTTAGAGGAATTTTTAAATAATGCTTCTTTAGCTTCTGATTTAGATAACCTTCAAGAAGGACAAAAAGCTGTCTCTTTAATGACATTACATTCAGCAAAAGGATTAGAATTTTCCATTGTTTTCTTAGTAGGATTAGAACAAGGATTATTTCCTCATAATCGTAGTTTAAGAGATGCTTTAGAGTTAGAAGAAGAGCGTCGTTTATGTTATGTAGGCATTACCAGAGCGAAAGAGCAGCTATTTTTAACTCATGCTAAAGAGCGTTTTGTTTGGGGTGCAAAAGATTCTTTTCCTCCTTCTCAATTTTTACAAGAATTACCTTCAGATTTAATCTCTTTTAGTATTAATAATCATCAAGTAAAATCTAAAACTAAAAGTAGAATTGAAGAGGAAATAATTCCTCCTCAAATTATCGAAAATTGGTCTATTGGAGATCGCCTATATCATCATAGTTTTGGCATTGGAGAGGTTACCCACTTATTAGGATTAGGCAAAAAAAGTACTCTGGTAATTCAATTTGAAACAGGCCGAAAAATAATTAATCCTAATCATACCAAAATGCAAAAAATGGATTAGTTTAGAATCTAAAAAACATTTAATTAAAAAAGTACTTCCCATTATCTAATACCTAAAAATCATGTAATAATAGGATTTTGTCCATAAAAAGGAGTTAAATCCTGCCAATTTACTAACTGTTTTTGTTGATTTTGTTGATGAGTAATATGGGCTAATTCTAATAAACTTCCTACGGTATAACCTAAATTGTCTGGACATTTAATTAATTGATATTTAGCAGGATAATCACTTAATATACTAGTCCATTTTTCGGGGGAAATAAGAGTATCTTCTAAGTGAATAATTAAGTTATTATTAACTGAATATTCATAAATACCTACAAATAATTGTCCTCTACTAGCAGACATTTCTATGGCTAAATGTAACCCTAATTCATAGTCATTTTTTACATTAAAAGCTAAACTTGCTAAGGTAGAAATTCCATAGACTGGAATATTTAATTGTTGTGCTAAGGTTTTAGCGGTAACTATGCCAATCCTATTACTGGTAAAACTACCAGGTCCTTTTGCTACGCCAATAAATTTGATTTGTTGCCAAGATTTAGGTTTAATAAATTCAACTAAATATTGATGTAAATAATTAGATAAATCTTTTCCTAAATCCCAACTTTGCAATGTTATATCTTGTTGAAAATTACTTATACTTAACCCTAATTCTCCCGTACAAGTATGGATGCCTAAGCCATAATTTATCATTAATTATTTACTGTTTATATTAGAATATCAGATTGTTTTAACAACCAGGTTTGCAAACATTATAGTCTTCATGGGAAATGATCGATTCAGGGTTTAAAAAATTGCCATGATCTCGACAAATTAGTCTATAATTTCTGGTAACTGGAATACTTATTATAAAGCGATCGTGTCTTAATCTTTTTCCCCTAAACTGCATATAACTTTGTTCTGTTTGAATATCTTGTAAAATTTTCCTTGCTTTAAGCACTACGTTTCTGGGTAAGTCACTTAAATCAATAGGATCATTAGAAAAGGTTGCTTCCCAATCATCTTTTTCTTGTCTCTTTTTTTGCCAAATAACATCTTGTTGCGCACATCTATGACAAATTTGTCCATATCCTTTGTGGCCACAGTCAAATTTTTTCTTTCTTCGTGACATATTTTTTACCTCTATTTTTTATGTTATTTTTTAGTTTGGAAATTTAATTGATTTAATTGGTTTATTATGTTAAGATTTTTTAAGTTTAAACTCAGTTTTTTAACATATCAAATAACAATTTTCAACATCAAAAGTTTAAATTGCTTATTTTGAGCGATCTTTTCCCTGTTTGGTAATAATTGGGCTTGGCGATCGCCAAATAAGACTTCTAAGATGAAGAACTTATTAATTTGATTTAGATTTTGAAAATTAGAGCCTTGAAATTCACAGTTTCTAAGATTTTTAGGCAGAATACAGATTAACCAAACTTAGATACTGCAATGATCCCTATCTCTTAGGATACAAGAAAGTTAGAACAATTATCAATGAAGAATTATGAATTGTTTAAGGATGAATCGAACCATCGGGCATAATAGTTTCGGTGAAATTAACCCCATTTAAGCTACTATTACGCAAATTAGCATTACGAAGATCAGCATTTCTCAAATAAACATCAATCATACTAGCACGAGTCAAAATAACTTGATTAAGATTGGTATGATGAAGTTGAGCATAATTAAAACAAGCATTTTGAAGGTTTGCATTTTGAAGATTAGCCCCTTTAAAATTGGCAGAATTAAAATTAATATTAACATTAGTATCTTTTTTGATATTAAAATCAGATAAAAAAACTCTACTCAAACTGATTTCTCTTAAATTGGCTCCTTGTAAATTTGCCCCTCGAAGATTAGCTTTATAAAGATTTGCCCCCTGTAAATTAGAATTTTCTAAATTAGCCTCTCGTAAATTAGAATCACTTAAATCAGCACGATTAAGATTGGCTTCAGTCATATTGCTACAACTAAAATCAACATTAGTAAAGTCAACTTTACTAAAATCTGCCCCCATAAAATTTGCTCCTTGAAAATTTGCACCACTTAAATCAGCCCTACTAAAATTTGCTCCTTTTAAATTTGCCCCTTGGAAATTAGCATTAGTTAAATTTGCCCCGCTAAAATCAGTATTAGTAAGAAAACATTTGTTTAAATTAGCATGACTTAAATCTGCCCTAATTAAATTAGCCCCACTAAAATTACCCCAACTTAAATCCGCATAGCGTAAATCAACATTACTCAAATTAGCTCCGATAAATTTAACGCTCAGTAGGCGAGAATGATTTAAATCAGCTCGATTCAGGTTTGCACCACTTAAATCAGTGCCACTTAAATTTGCCCAATCTAAATTACTGCGACTTAAATCTATTTCAGTTAAATTGATTTCAATAATGTCTTCTCTAGATAAATTTGCACAATTAAAATCTCTTTGCCCTCGAGCATAAAGTCTAATTAATTCATTGCTATTCATTGTTTAAACTGGGAATAAAATTTTATGCTTTGCGATTATTTTTTGTATTAATAATTAAGATTTTTAACGATTAATTATTAACTATTTTTGCTAAAAGTTATAACTGAGTTAAATTATAGCTTATTTTAAGCTACAATCTTTAGTAATTATTTATTACTATTTTTTATGTCTAAACCTATTGATTCTCAAATTGGCGATCGTATTTGTCAACACATGAATAAAGATCATCAAGAAGCATTAATTTTTTATGCTCAAGTTTATGGTAATATTTCACAAGCAGAAAAAGCAACGATGATTTCTCTTGATTCAGAGGGAATGAATTTATCCGTACAAATTGGAGAGGAAAATCAAAATATCCGAATAAAATTTGATCATCTTTTAGAAAATGCTCAAGATGCTCATCATACCTTAGTTGAAATGCTAAAAAAGAATTGATAAAAAAAGGCTTAAGCCTCTTGATTATATACAATTAATTTTGCACTGGTACGTATTAAAAAAACTATATTATTCTTTCTAATTTCCCTACAGAAATATTATTTATCACTTAATTAAATTAAACTCAAATGACAGAAAATATCGAGAAAAATTTAGAGAATCTATCAGAAATAAACGAAATAATGAAATCTCTGTTAGAAAAACAAGGTAACTGGGTGCAATGGGGAGAAAATTGCCAAAAATTGTATAAATTGGGTGCAAAACCAGAAAATATTTTTGAAGAAACTGGCTTTCAAGTAAGTCAACAAAATTTAATTATGGTAGCAGCCCAAGTTTATCAAAGTTTAATCAAAGAAAATGCCACTCAAGAAATATTAGATTATGCCGCAGGCCCTCGTAGTGATGTTTTATACGAATTTAGGATACTTAGCCAAGAAGAAAGACTAGCTGGAGTAACTCTAGCAAAAGAAAAAAATTTAGATGTGGATGAAGCAAAAATGGCGGCTAAAGCCATTAAAGATTTTTCCTCTTTTTCTCAATTACCATCAGGTTTTACTAAAAATGCAGGGGATGCAGTGGCCTATCAATATTGGAAGAATGCCCGACAAAACAGTAATTTGAGTGATAAAGCTCGTTTGATTGCCCAAGCCTTAAAATTTGCTCATTCTGCTACAGCACAAAATCAAATACAACAATTACTCACAGATTTTACGATTAATCCGTTACAAAAAATTCCGTTATTGCCTATCTATCGATTAGAAATTGAAGAAGCATTACCCTTTATTGTGCCGTTAGCGGGTACTTTTCCGTTGAAGAAGGAAGATGTTTTAAATGTGCCTTCTGTGCAGGTAGAAGAGCCTTTTAGAGTGATTACAGCTTCACATGAAACTAAATTAGTACCTTTACCTGGGTGGCAAGTTATTTTAAAAGCAAAAAGTCCAGTGGTTATTTTTTGCAATAGTGATGAGTTACCTCAATCTATTTCTGGTAAGTCAGAGTTAGTTTTACTGGTGATAGATCGAGAGAATAAAACTTGGGATGATAAAAGTTATTTTTTAGTAGAAAAAGATCATAATTTAGAATTAAATTGGTTTGCCCAATGTCCTCCGTTGGAAATCATTGGCCAACTTATTTTAATTTTAAGAGAGAAAAAAATTCTTGATGAGAATAATCTTGCCGAACCTTGGCAAATGGATGATTAAGAAGGTTTTTTGTTCAACAAATGAATATTTCAAAGAAATTATGGCTTGCTTAATAGGAATAAAATTTTCACCTAAAAACTAATGGAAATAAAAAATTTATCATTAAATATATTGAAAGTTATACGTCATATTAAATTTACTGTTAAAAATTTAATACAAGGAATAAAATATCCTAAAGGAAAATTAAATTTTACGAAAGAAAATACAGAAATTTTAAAAAAACAATATGGCAAGAATACTCAATTTATAATTTTTTCTTGTCAAGAAAAAAATCCTAGTGCCAATGAAATAAAATATTCACCAATTACTCTAGGGGAAAACATTTTTAACAATCCGAATACCTATAATAATTCAGTGGAATTTTATTTAGTTGATTCTCGTGATTCACTTTTTTCTTTTCAAAATAATTTTTTATTAACTTCAGATTTATATACTATTTTTTATGAAGGCGTTAACTTTAAAAATATAGGTCACTTAATGGAAGGTAAGCCTCTAAAAAAACCTCAAAAACTCAAAGGCACTATTGCTTATTTGTCTAATGCGGGTAGTGCAAATATTTTTCACTGGCTATTTTTAGGTTTAAGCTTAAAATATGGTTATGACAATTTTAAACCTCCATTAGAAATTGATTATTATTATGTAGGAAATAAAGATTTAACCTCTTATCAAAAGAAAACTTTAGAATTAGCTGGAATACCCCTTACAAAAGTTATTAATTATTCTTGTTCTGGCGATCGTTTATTATTTTTATTAGGCGGTGGTATATCATATCCAACGGTTAACTATCTTAGAAAGATTGCTAACAAATTACTTAGTGAACTAAAAATTCCTAATCAAAATCGTCTTATTTATGTATCAAGAGGTAATGTTATTCATCGATACTTAATTAATGAAAATGAAATTATACCTATTTTGGAAAAATTTGGCTTTGAAATTTGTACAATGGATAATCTATCGATAGAAGAACAAGCCGCTACTTTTAATTCAGCCAAAATAATTGTAACTGTTCATGGTCAAGCTTTAGCTAATATCATTTTCTGTCAAGATTTTGTCAAAATTTTTGAGTTATTCCCTACTAAATACCAACCTGATATGTACACGACTATATCAGGTATTTTGGGATTTCCATATTTTTATTTATTAGGAGAATCTAATGATGAATTAAAAAATAATTATCCTAATCTTGATCTCAATGACAATAAAGCCGATCTTTACATTGATGTCAAAAAATTTGAAATTCTGTTAACAAGACTAATTTCTGATTAAATATCCATATTTCCTTAATTCCTTTTGTAAAAATTTACGATTCTTTGAGAAAAATTAAATATTTGTATAAGTGTTTTTGGTTTATAATTTTTTCCTAATTAAGATCGTTGCTATTATAATTAGCGTTAATAATTTTAAAATGTTCTAAATCTTGGTAAAAAACTTTTCTTCATTATCAAAAATTTTTAAGTTGTATATTCTTAATTTTTAACTTGTTAACTTATGTTATTTAATTCCTACGAATTTATATTTTTGTATTTGCCAATTACTTTGGTTATTTTTTTTAGTTTAAGTAAGTTTAAATTAACGCAATTAGCTTTAATTTGGTTAACCATAAGTTCTTTATTTTTTTACTCTTATTGGAACTTTTTTAAACCCGAAGGAAATCCTTTTTTTGTATTATTAATTATTATTAGTATTCTCTTTAATCATCAAATTGGATCATTAATAGTAGCAAATCAAACTAATAAGAAACGAGCTAAAAAAATATTGATTATGGCGATTGCCATTAATATTTTAGCTATTTGTTATTATAAATACACCCCTTTTTTAATTTCAATTATTAATAATATAAGTGGCAATAAAATTGAAACCCCCCACATTTTATTACCTCTGGCAATTTCTTTTTATACCTTTACTCAAATTGCTTATTTAGTTGATGCTTATAAAGGAGAATTAAAAGAGAAAAATTATAATTTATTTCAATATAGTTTATTTGTTTTCTTTTTTCCTCACTTAATAGCAGGGCCAATTATTCATCATTATGAATTAATTCCTCAATTTTATCGCCTAAAAAATTTCTGTTTTTCTCATAAAAATTTTGCTTTGGGTATTAGTTTATTTGTCATTGGTTTATCCAAAAAAGTTTTAATTGCTGATAATATATCCCCTTGGATAACTCCTATTTTTAGTAACAGTGACTCTGTAACCTTTATTGAGGCTTGGGTTGGGGCTTTTACTTATACTTTTCAACTTTATTTCGATTTTTCTGGTTACTCTGATATGGCAGTG
>CAZWLZ010000179.1:0-6461 GCA_964634505.1 uncultured bacterium
AAAACGATCTAGAATTTGATTAACAAAAACAACTCCATCAACAGGTGGTGTATTGTCTGACGCTACCAGAGCGTCATCAATTTTAGTTCTTACATCATTGGTCCATTCGGTTTCAACACGATCATAGTCGTCAAACAATCGTAAAGCGATTTCTAAAACTTCTTGTGTAGATTGGTATTTTCCTGCTTGGATTTTAGACGGAATAAAATTTTCTTGTTCAAGAGTCAGACTAATACTCATAGACAATTCCTTTCTTAGTTATTTATGATTATTATTGTAAGAGATCAACCTAATTTGTGCGTAAATTGTTTAGATTCCTAAGATAACAAATGGGTTCTATCATCACATGAAAAAGTAAAAATAAACTTGATCCTTGAATATGATATTGTTTTCTTTTGCAAGGGCTATTTTTTCTAATAACCAAGTTATTGTTACTATTAAAGATTTTAAATGATTAAAACAATTGTAATTGATATTGAGGGAACAACTAGTTCAATTTCCTTCGTCCATGAAGTTTTATTTCCTTATGCTTATGAAAGAAAGGCGGATTTTTTAAAGGAAAATTGGGATAATGAAGCGGTAAAAAAAGCCGTTTTAGAAGTAGCAAAATTAGAAAATTTAACCGATTATGATCATGTTAAAATTACTGAAATCTTAAGAGATTGGATAAAAGGCGATCGTAAAATTACTCCTTTAAAAGATATTCAAGGGATAATGTGGGAAGAAGGCTATAAAAAAGGCTATTTTACTTCTCATGTTTATCTCGATGCTTATGAACAATTATCTTTTTGGTATGATCAAAAAATACCTATGTATATTTACTCTTCGGGTTCGATTCAGGCACAAAAATTATTTTTTGGTTATTCTGAATATGGGGATTTATTACATTTTTTCTCTGGTTTTTTCGATACTAATACAGGGGGAAAAAAAGAGGCTAACTCTTATCAAAAAATAGCTGATGCCATTGGCTTATCAACTTCAGAAATTCTTTTTTTATCTGATATTGAAGCAGAAGTTGATGCGGCTTTATCTGTTGGGATGTCAACAGTTTGGGTTATTAGAGATGAAATTTTATTTAATAAATTCAAAAATTCTGATTCCCCTCATCAAATTGTTAATGATTTTTATCAAATCAAGCAAGATTTTTTTTGTGATAATTAATAATTTTGAGTAATAATTATTGCTTCTTGTGAAATTTTTTTTACTTACTTTATTTCTTTTAGCGATCGCCAAAATACTTTTCCTATTAAAGATTTAACCATTGTGCGATAGTAGGAGGCAAAGGCAATAAAATCATTACTAATAAAAGAATACTTAAAATACCTAAAAAATCTCGTTTATTATCCAATTCACTGACATCATTAAGGGCTGGTTGATCAGACAAAGGCATAAAAAGTAAAAGAATCGCCCAAAATAAAAATTCCTGACGAATCAAAGCCAAAACAAACATTAAAAATCTAGTAACTTGTCCAATAATAACTGCTTTTCCTTGTCCTAACATTGCATGGATAATATGTCCACCGTCTAGTTGCCCGACAGGCATTAAATTTAAAGCCGTTATGATTAAACCAATATAACCGGCGATCGCCATGGGATGTAAAGAAATAGCCTCCCCAACCCCTAATTTATCCCCTAAAGCAATTTTACTAATAATTGCTAATAAACAGGAAAAACGAGGATCTAACGCTTGAAAATCAAGCATAGTAGTAGTTTTAGTAACATTAACTACATCAGATAAAGCCAACCCCCAAATTAAAATAGGGATAGAAGCAATAAATCCGCCCCAAGGGCCGGCTACAGCTACATCAAATAAAGCTTTACGATGAGGAGTAGGAGACTTAATGGAAATAAACGCCCCAAAAGTACCTAAAAAGAAAGGAATAGGTAAAAAATAAGGCAAAGTCGTTTTAATGCGATAATAAACAGCTAAAAAATAATGACTTAATTCATGGACACCTAAAATTAAAATTAAACTTAAACTATAAGGTAATCCTTTCCATAATAAACTGGGATTAGATAGAATTTCATTAAATAATAAATTAGAAAAAGTAAGATTTTTTTGTTGTTCCATTAAAGCAGTAATTTCAGAAAATAAAACAAAGCCAGTTCCAATTAAAGTCGTGGTAATTAAAGTTAATAATAATAGTCCTAAAGCTACCCAAGGTCGGGTAATTTTTTCAGCTAAAATATCATTATGTTGTTGTTTTGATTCAGAGCAAGGATTCGGAACTAAGGCAAAAAAGGGCTGACCTTGAATTGTTTCCTGAAAAATCAATAAATAGCGATCATTAAAAAATTTTTCTACATTCTGTTTTATTATGTTATAAGCATTATCTGGAATAGTCCTTAATTTGCCAAAACAAATCACAGCTTGAGGAAAATAATCGATTTTTTGTAAATAGTAAATATCCCAAGGAAAACAGTTTCTTAAATTTTTTTCTTCTTCTAAAGTAATAAGATGTGCAATCTTTTTTACAGATTTATCTTCTTGATCTATTGTATTGTTGAGATTAGAATTTTCTTGAGAATTATGATTAATTTTTGTTGCTGGTTTGCCTATTTCAATTAATATTAAATACAAAAAAGGTGACAATAATAAAGGAATTAAAATTAATGGTTGGGGAATCGATTGTTGTTGCGGATTTAAAATTCTCCAAGTAGTCCAAATTAAAGCTGGACTCATTAAACTTAACCATAATATCCAAATAGGAGTTGTCGTAATTTTGCTTACACTACGCTTGATAATGTAAAAACTTGCTGTCGCTAAAATTAAAAGGATTAAAAATTCCATATCCCGTCACAATCAAATATAATAAAAGTTTGCCTGATTATTGCACTTATTGACATTTATCACATCGTGCAAGTAAATTTCTCAACATTTCTCTTTTATAATTCTACTTAAAAAATGAGTCAAATGACTATTAAGAATGATTCTATTTCTAAAAAACCTCGTCCAATTTTAGAAAATATTTTTGCCTTTCCTCCTAATCGAGACACTCTCGGAGGCACATCTTATCTGGTTTTACATGATCAAGGGAATATTTTAATTGATTGTCCTTTATACCAAGAAAATAATTTGGAATTTTGTCAACAACAAGGCGGTATAAAATATTTATTCGTTACTCATCGAACTGCTATTAGTAAAGATATTCAAAAATTTCAAAAAAATCTCAATTGTCAAATTATAATTCAAGAACAAGAATCTTATTTATTGCCTAATTTAACTATCGAAACTTTCACAGATGACTTTACACTTAATCCTAATTGTACTTTAATTTGGACTCCTGGTCATACCCCCGGATCATCTTGTTTATATTTTGACAATCTAGGGGGTGTTTTGTTTTCTGGTCGTCATTTATTACCGAACAATCAAAATCAATGTATTCCTTTACAAGTGAAAAAAACTTTTCACTGGCCAAGACAGCTAAAAAGTCAAGCAAAAGTTATAAATCTTAAAATTAAATATATTTGTCCGGGAGGGAATACAGGTTATTTGAAAGGAAAAGGTTTTTTTGAATTATAAAATTTTGGCGATCTGCTTTAGCAGTCGTTTTGGCGATCGCCAAACAATTCACTAAATCACCAAAAAAGAAAAATTATTCGGGATTAGTTTTAACCTTAGTTTTTTCTAAAGAATCATCATCTAACTCAGCCTTCATAGCCACAGATTCTTCTAATTGTTGAACTTCCTTTTTAAACTCATTTTCAAAATCCTTACTAGCATCTTGAAAACCTCGAATAGCCTTACCTAAACTACGACCGATTTCGGGAAGTTTTTTCGGACCAAAAATAAGTAAAGCCACCACCATAATAAGTAACAATTCAGGTAAACCAATGCCAAAAACATTCATAAAAATAAAATTTATTAAATAAGATAAATTATAAAAAAATGCCAGTGAATCAACGGAAGATGAACAAAAAATAAAAATGATCATCATACCTAGAATCACTGGACAGATCAAAAATTAGAAACTTAAACTAGACCAATCAACATTAATACCCTCAAGTAAGAGAGAAGAATTGTAAATCTGTAAAATAATTAACAGAAATACCAAAAATAAAACCATAAAAACACCCATTAAAGGTGTTGTACCCCAACCCGGTACTACTTTTCCGTACTCAGCGTTAAGAGGTCTAAGTAAATCGCCTAAACCAGTGCGTTGTGCCATAGGATATATTATGTTTTTGAACTTATTTTAAAAATATACTTTAATATTATATAGGAAGAAGATCATCATTTATCATCAAATTTTACTTATGGAAACTGCAACTATTATCAGTGTTAGTATTGGCGTAATTTTATTTGCTTTTACTGTATATGCTATTTATACAGCTTTTGGTCCTCCCTCTTCTGAATTAAGTGATCCTTTTGAAGATCATGAAGATTAATTAGGTAATGGGTAATGGGGAATAGGTAATGGGGAATAAAGAGATTTTATTAATCCCCACAACTTTCTTAAAAACAAAAAAATAAGCAAAAAATTAAATTTTCCCTAAAACCTTTTTTAATTTTACTTGATTAATAAAGAAAACTAAGATATAATCAGAGATAGCATTAAAAATAACTGAAATAATGCCGGAGACAGTGGGAGTCGAAAGACTTAAATTAATTCCTACTTAGGTTGATTCGCTATCGATAGATGACCAAATACTTAATCAAAAATAAGTGCATTTAAAATTTAGCTATATTCAATCGTAAAACCCGGCAACTACAAGGGTTTTTTTTGTGAGACAAACTTGTCTAACCTAAAGGGAGATGACAGATGAGCAGATCGCTCGAAGATAAAAAACAAATAGTAGCCGATCTTAAGCAGTTATTGGCACAATCCCAATTAGCTGTGGTAATCGACTTTGAAGGACTTACCGTTAGTGAAATAACCGATTTGAGATCTCGCCTTCGAGAAAAAGGGGGTATTTGCAAAATTACCAAAAATACTCTCATGGCTCAAGCGGTTAAAGATGATGCCAATTGGCAACCTCTAGTTGATTTAGCTAAAAATTCGTCGGCTTTTCTTTTAATCAAAGAAGATTTAGGCGGAGCACTTAAGGCTTATCAAGCTTTTCAAAAAGATTCTAAGAAAACTGAAATTAAAGGCGGTGTAATGGAAGGGAAAGCCCTTTCTCAAGCTGATGTTAAGGCGATCGCCGAATTACCGTCTAAAGAACAATTACTCGGTCAAATTGCAGGTGCAATCAATGGTGTTGCTACCAAACTAGCAAGAGGCATCAACGAAGTACCTACTTCTATAGCCAGAGGAATTAAGGCTATTGCTGAAAAAGACGATCAAGCAGCCTAATCGATTCACAGAAACAAAATCAGGAGAATTTAACTCATGTCTGAAAAAATTGCAACAATTATTGAACAATTAAAAACTTTAACTTTATTGGAAGCATCCGAATTAGTTAAAGAAATAGAAGAAACCTTTGGCGTAAGTGCTGCTGGTGGCGGTATGATGGTCATGGCTGGTGGCGGTGCTGCCGCAGTGGTTGAGGAAGTTGAAGAAAAAACTGAATTTGATGTAGTCTTAGAAAGCTTCGGTGATGCAAAAATGAACGTACTTAAAGTAGTTCGTGAAATCACTGGTTTAGGTTTAAAAGAAAGCAAAGAATTAGTAGAAGCTGCTCCTAAAGCTGTTAAAGAAGGTGTTAACAAAGATGACGCAGAAAAAATCAAAAAACAATTAGAAGATGCTGGTGCAAAAGCTAGTATCAAATAATTAATTAGTTTTAATATTACTAATTAGCAAGGGATTAAACTCCCTTGTTTTTTTATTCTGTGGTACAGGTATCCTGCCTGTAAAGAATCAATATTAAAGAGAGATTAACAAGGGGTTTAAACGCCTTTTTTATGCCCTAGTAATAATGGCGAGTGCTATAATAGACTAAAATACCAATAAAAAGTTCAAGAAAAAACCAGATGAAACGAGATGAGGTATTAGCAATTCTAGCCACACATAAGAAACAGTTGCAGAAACTGGAAGTAAAATCTCTTACTTTATTTGGTTCAGTGGCACGAGATGAAGCACGTCTTGATAGTGATGTAGATTTCTTAGTAGAATTTAATCAAGAAGGTGGTTTTTTTCAACTTCTTCGAGTACAGTATTATTTGGAAGATATTTTGGGATGTTCTGTGGATTTAGGAACTCAGGATGCCTTAAGAGAACATTTACGAAAATCTGTGCTGGAGGATGTTATCAATGCCTTTTAGAGATTGGCGACTTCGTCTTCAAGATATTTTAGAATCTATCAGTGAAATTGAACAATTTACAAAGGGAATAACCTTTGAGCAATTTGCTAACAATCAAATAACTGTCAAAGCAGTTCTCTATGATTTTATAATTATTGGAGAAGCAAGTAGAAATGTATCAAAGGAAATTCAATCTCGCTATCCTCATATTCCTTGGCGTTTGATGGAAGGAATGAGAAATGTTGCAACTCACGAATATTTTCAATTTAATTTA
>CAZWLZ010000179.1:6471-7499 GCA_964634505.1 uncultured bacterium
CAGGGATTATGATCAGTGGTTATTATTGGGCATGTTTGGGCAACAATTCAAGAAGATTTAACGACTTTAATACCACAATTACAGAAAGTGTTAGACAATGAAGCAGAAACACAATAGTTATTTATAAAAATCTTACAAAGATTAGGAAGAAACAGGCAGGATGCCTGTAACACAAGAATATATAAATTTTTTGGAGTCTTTTTTTATGTCAAATGAACTTTATTATGGTGATAATTTAGATATTTTACGCAAATATATCAAAGATGAATCTGTAGATTTATGTTATATCGATCCCCCCTTCAACTCTAAACGTAATTACAACCAAATTTATAATAATATCGGCAAAGAAGACCTCGCCCAAGCTCAGGCTTTTATTGATACTTGGACTTGGGATGATTTAGCTAATATTGGTTTAGCTGAAATTAAGGAAAATTATCACGGCAAATTTACTCATCAAAGTATCGCTCTTATTAACGGTTTAGAGCAAGTTTTGGGCAAAGGAAGTTTGTTTGCCTATCTGGTTAATATGACTTTACGCATAGCTGAAATTCATAGAGTTTTGAAGCCCACAGGGAGTTTTTATCTTCATTGTGATCCCTCTGCGTCTCATTATTTAAAAATTATATTAGATGCGATTTTTTGTCCTCAAGGAGGAGATTATGTTAACGAAATTACTTGGTGTTACGGTTCAGGTGGAGCTTCTAAATCTCATTTTTCAAAAAAACATGATGTTATTTTATTGTATAGAAAATCAACTAATAAATTTACTTTTAATGTAGATTTAGTTAGAGAAGAATATTCTTCCCCAGAAAAAGTTGAGCATAAATTTATTAATGGAAAAGCATATAAAAGAAAACATGAATTAGGGCGTATTCCTTTTGATTGGTGGCAAATGCCAATTTTAACGAACACAGCAAAAGAAAGATTAGGTTATCCAACGCAAAAACCAGAGGCATTATTAGAGAGAATAATTAAAGCAAGTAGTAATGAAGGAGATGTTATTTTAGATGCTTTTTGTGGATGCGGTA
>CAZWLZ010000180.1:0-7489 GCA_964634505.1 uncultured bacterium
ATATCGAGGTCCACTGCCTCCTCGATGTGTTTTGCCATCTGCACCGTGTAATGGACACAAGTTGAGTAAAATAAGTATTTTTATCGCTACTGTTTTTTGTACAATTATTGTAATATCACAACCAGCCCAAGCCATGCACATTATGGAGGGTTATTTACCCATAAGTTGGGCTCTTTTTTGGTGGATATTATTTTTACCTTTTTTCCTCATCGGATTAAATTCTCTTAAAAAAATTACTCAAACTAATCCCGAATTAAAACTACTATTAGCTTTAGCAGCCGCCTTTACTTTCGTTGTTTCAGCCCTTAAAATCCCCTCTGTGACAGGGAGTTCATCTCATCCAACAGGGACGGGTTTAGGGGCAATTTTGTTTAAACCAATGATTATGACAGTTTTAGGCACATTGGTATTATTTTTTCAAGCCTTATTACTCGCCCATGGAGGTTTAACTACTTTAGGTGCGAATGCTTTTTCTATGGCTATAGTTGGGCCTCTGGTAGCTTATGGCATTTATGCTGGGGTATTAAAAATAAGTCAAAAACAAACTTTAGCAGTATTTTTAGCAGCCAGTTTAGCTAATTTAAGCACTTATTTAGTTACTTCTTTACAATTAGCTTTAGCTTTTCCTTCTTCAGATGGGGGTGTAATGGCATCTTTTTTAAAATTTGCTGGTATTTTTGCCATAACTCAAATACCTTTAGCAATCAGTGAAGGTTTTTTAACGGTGATGGTTTGGAATTGGTTACAAGATTATAGTCAACAGGAATTGAAAATTCTACAATTAATCAAATAAGTAACTGATGTTACGCATTCGCCCCTTTATCCCCAAAATTGGGGGCAATATAAATCAAAATTCCCCAGTATTGGGGGTTGGGGGGCAAAAAATTTTTAACTATTAATTATCAAAAATTTAACTTTAAAATTATTAATTTTAATCTATATGAAACAATCTTTAAAAACGTGGAATAATTGGCTATTAATTATTAGTATTTTTACTCTAACTATCATACCTTTAATAGTAGTTAAAAATAGTGAATTTTCAGGCACAGATAATAAAGCACAAACTTTAATTACGCAAATTAAACCTCAATATAAAACTTGGGTTGATCCCATTATTAAGCCACCGGGTAAAGAAATAGAAGGACTTTTATTTGCTTTACAAGCTGGTATTGGTGCGGGAATAATGGGTTATGTCATTGGTTTTTATAAGGGCAAAAAAGAACAAAAATCTTCCCCAATTTTGAAGCATGATTCCAAAAATTGAAACTTTTGCTTATCAAAATAAATTAAATAATTTACCCCCTGATCATAAATTATTAGTAGGTCTTTTATTACAATTATTAACTTTATTTGCTCATCCGTTAGTACAGTTTTTGATTATTATTTGGTTGGCAATTTGTTTAATTTTTTATGCTAAAATTCCGTTCAATTTTTATGTTAAATTACTTTTTTTTAGTAGTTTTTTTTTAATTCTTAGTGCGCCCGCTTTTATTTTTAATATCTCTATCAATGAACAAAATATATCTATTTATTTAGACTATGATAATTTAAGTGAATTTATTTTTTTTATTTGGCGATCTTTAGCTAGTATTTCTTGTTTATTATTTATCGTTTTGACGACATCTTTAGGAGAAATTATCTTAAATTTAGAAAAAATTAGGTTTCCTTTGATTTTGAGAGAATTATTAATATTAACTTATCGTTTTATTTTTATCTTATTTATTACTACTGAAAAATTAATTTTAGCCCAAAAAGCAAGAGGAGGTTATAACAATAAAAAGTTAGCTTTTAAAAGTATTTGTATGGTGATTAGTCAATTATTTAAAATTACTATTATTAATTATCAACAATTTTATTTAGCTGTCATGTCAAGAGGTTTTTCTGGTGAATTTAAAGTTATTAATAATAAAAAATTTACAATTTCGGTTAGATATATTATTGAATTTATGATTGTTTATTTGGGTTTAATCTGTCTAAATTTTTGGTTGATGATTAAAACTTAGAATTTTATATTAGTACATTACAAGCAAAATTTTGATCTTTAAGATTTTATTAGGGAAAGGTAATTTTTATCAAAAATGTTGAAATTAGAAGGAATATATTATCGTTATTGGTTAGAAAATAGTTATCTTTTTTCTGATTTGAATTTAAGTTTACCCCCTCATAAAAAAATAGCTTTATTGGGTAATAATGGAGTAGGAAAATCAACTTTATTATTATTAATAGATGGTTTATTAAAAGTAGAAAAAGGCAATATTTATTGGGAAAATAAACTTTTACAATATGATCAAAAAAGTTTAAATTTATGGCGAAAAAATATAGGAATAACTTTTCAAAATCCTGAGCAACAATTGGTAGCTGGTACAGTAGAAGAAGATATTTCCTATGGTTTATGTAATTTACAGTTATCTGAAGATATTATAAAACAAAGATTAAAACAAATTTTACTTGATTTTAACTTAGAAAATATTGCTAATAAACCCCTTCATCATTTAAGTTTAGGCCAAAAAAGAAGAGTTGCTTTAGCTGGAGTTATGGCATTAAAACCTCAGTTATTATTATTAGATGAACCTACTACTTTTTTAGATAATTATCAACAACAAAGTTTCTTAGTAGAATTAGAGAAAATTTATCTTAATAACACTACTATTTTAATTGCTACTCATGATCTTAATTTTGCTTATCAATGGGCTAATTGGTTTATAATTTTAGGTCAAGGTAAAGTCATTTTAGAAGGTGATGCTAATACTGTTTTTAATCAACAAGAAATATTAACTAATTTACAATTAGAAACTCCTCTTTTATGGCAATTATTTCAATCTTTACCTAATAAGATTAAATCTAATTATTCTCAAATTTCCCCTAAAACTATCGCAGAATTTAAACAGTTATTAGCTAGTTTATCTCTATTTTAGTTTTTGATTTTGCTAAGAAATTACATAAATAACTTAAGTTACTACCTATAGAACCTATTTGGTATGTGTATTTTAGGCGATCGCCATCTTATCATCAGCATCATTCAAGTAAAAAAGTAAAGTAGAGACAGTTGATTTTTATTTTACTTGAGAATTAATCGTGATATAAATTTTACCTGAATGTATTTTAGAATTATCTTTTTGTTTTATCAAAATCCTTAATACAGTACCATCGAGGAAACTTTTCTTGGCTAGTTAAGTAAAACTTTTGATTTTTTTCTCTCATAAATTCATCCACTGCATTTTTCACTGGTGTTTCACCTTGTGGTGTAAAAAGATAATCATCACCAGAGAATAAGCCCCCTGCCCGAACTTTTGGCCACCACAGATTAAGATCTTCTTTGACATACTCATACCCGTGATTACCATCAATAAAGATAAAGTCTAGCTCGTTATCTTGAACTGTGTAAGAGAAATCTTTACTAGTCTTTCTGATTATAACACTCCTATCTCCAAAACTAGATAAACGATTGACAGTCAACTGATAATTTTCATCCTGTTTTTGTTGAGATACATTAGCCGCATCGTTTGAATATTCCTCTTCTGAAAAATTCAGCCAAGGATCAACAGAATAAAGTACACTTAAACTAGATTGACGCAAAATTAGTTCTGAAAAATTACCAATTTGTACACCAATTTCCACCCCTTTTCCCGTAAGCTCTAAACTTTTAGCTAAATCGGGAATTCCTCGTTTTTTGCGAACTTCAAGGTTAATTATCTTATCCCCAACTTTATAGTTACTCGGTGCAGGTGACGCTACCTTAAATGTCGAGTGAATGAAAGTTCTAATTTTTGGGAGAATACCTATCATCATATTTTTAATAATGAACAATTCTAATTTTATCAGATAATATCATAAAGATAATATCATAATTTACCTAAATAGCATCTTTCGTCATTTTCTGATGAGTACCACCTTTGGGGTTCATATTTCCTACTTCTACTGCTTTTGTCCTAATTAAAATGGCGATCTCCAAATATTTTTAACCTTGCTGATAAAATGTCATCATATAAGCAATAAATCGCTATAATTTCATTATTCATTTTTTTGCTGCTACTTTGTTTTTTTCTTGATAGCAGCTTTTTTTTGATAGCTATCGGTAGCAACTTGAGTTATTTAAAAGTATTTATTTTTTATGATTCTTTAATTCACTATTAATTATTTATTATCAAAATGGGTGCTTTATTTATTTTTGTAGTTTGTCCAATTATTGGTGCATTACCTCTTATTTATTGGATAACCTACGCTTTATCTGGTAAAAAATTAACACAATTAGGCACTGGTAATATATCTGTATCATCTGCGTTTTATCATGGAGGCAGACTAGTCGGTATTTTAGCAGTGATTTCTGAAGCGTTTAAGGGTATTGTTGCTGTTTTGATGACTAGATATTTTTTTCCTACAGAGTCAACTTGGGAAATTTTTGCTTTAATTGCCTTAGTTATGGGACGTTATTGGTGGGCAAAAGGTGCAGGTGTCACTAATGTTACTTGGGGATTACTTTTTCATAATCCGATCGCCACTTTATTAGTAATATTGGTAGGAGGTGTTAGTTTTACTCTTTTTCGAGAAAAAAAATCTGGTCGTTTTGCCATGTTAGGTTTAATGGTGGCAGTTTTTAGTCTGCAAAATCCCCATCAATCAGGCTATGTTTTCGCTATTATTTCTTTGGCTAGTTTATTGGCTTGGATTATCCAAAATATCCCTGATGATTTAGATTTAGATAAAACACAAGTTAATCAGGATTCTGCTAAAATGTTTAATTTTTTTCGTGGTGACAAAAGTATTAGTAATTTAGATGAAACTCTCAAAATCAAAGAGGTTGGAAATAAGGCTTTTAATTTATCTCAATTAAAAAAATGGGGTTATGATGTGCCTCCTGCTTGGATTCTTAAGCCGGGTGATGATGTGGAAAATTTTGTTAATTCTTTGAGTATATCGCCTCAAAACCCTTTAGCTGTAAGGTCATCAGCCATTGGGGAGGATGGACTAGAATCTTCGGCGGCGGGGATTTATGCTAGTTTTTTAAATATTACTAATCAAGATGATTTGATTAATGCTATTTTTAATTGTCTTGCTTCTTATGATACTTCACAAGCACTACAATATAGGAAGAATAGACAAGAAACCTCTGAGGGTATGGCTGTCATTGTCCAAAAACAAATTAAAGGCTTATTTTCAGGGGTAGCTTTTAGTCGTGATCCTGTCAATCAATTACAAGATTCTGTTACTATTGAGGCATTACAAGGAGATTGTTTGCAAGTTGTCTCTGGTGTGGTTACTCCCAATCAATATCGAGTTTTTTTTCCCTCTGAAACCATAGAAAGTAAAGGCAATATTCCAGAGGAAATTATTATTAAAGTGGCTAAAATTGCCAGAGAAATTGAAACTTTATCAAAAAATATTCCTCAAGATATAGAATGGACTTATGATGGCGAAACTTTATGGTTATTACAAACTCGCCCCATTACTACTTTACAACCTTTATGGACGAGAAAAATTGCTTCTGAAGTTATCCCGGGTGTGATTAAACCCCTTACCTGGTCAATTAATCGCCCTCTTACTTGTGGTGTTTGGGGTAAAATTTTTACTTTGGTTTTAGGGAAAAAAGCTACTAATTTAGATTTTGAAAACACTGCTACTTTGCATTATCAAAGGGCTTATTTTAATGCGACTTTATTGGGGGATATTTTCCTTTTAATGGGTTTACCTGCTGAGAGTTTGGAGTTTTTAACTAGAGGTGCAAAATTTACCAAACCGCCCTTGATTTCAACTATTAAAAATCTACCAGGTTTATGGCGATTATTCCAAAAAGAATTAAGTTTAGAAAAAGATTTTAGTTCTGATGGCGATCGCCATTTTATGCCTTTTTTAGATGAATTAGGGGAGATGTCAGTTAATAATTTATCACCCATAGAGTTATTAAATAGAATTGAAAAAATTTTATTTATGTTAGAAAAGATAACTTATTATAGTATTTTTGCTCCTTTAAGTTTTGCCTTGCGTCAAGCTATTTTAAAAGTGGATTTAACAGATTTAGATAATAGTAAAACACCCGAAATAATTGCTATTCAAACCTTAAAAGAAATTGCTGTAGAATCTCGTAATTCACTACCTAAAAATAAGGATTTAAACTTTGAGAATTATGCTTCCTTTTTTGGTTATTTAGCAGATAATTCTGACGGTGAGTCGATCTTAAATCGTTTTAATTTATGGTTAACTAATTATGGTTATTTAAGTGATATTGCTACGGATATTTCTATCCCTCGTTGGCTTGAAAATAGTAATTCCGTTAAAGAATTATTTACTAAATTTATCTTTGAAAATGAAGTAATTAAAGATAATATCAAACCAAATAAAAGCTCATCAAAAATATTATTAAATAATGTCCAAAAACGATTAAATTTAAAAGGAAAAGTAACGGAAATTTACTCTCAATTTTTAGCAGAATTACGTTACTCTTTTTTAGCTTTAGAAACTAAATTTTTAGCAGAAAACTTGCTTATAAATGAAGGAGATATTTTCTTTTTAGAATTAGATGAAATTAGAAATTTTATCAATAATACTAATAACATTAACTTGATTAATATCGTTAGAAAAAGAAGATTAAATTGGATCGAAAATATCAAAATTGAAAATGTCCCCTATCTTATTTATGGCAATCCGCCTCCTTTTTATCTCAATTCTTCTAATCAACTATTTATTGATAATTTTAGTAAAGATGATACTATTGGCGATCGCCAATATACAGGAATTGGGGCAAGTGCAGGTATAGTAGAAGGTAGAATAAAAATCTTATTAAACATCGCAAACCAGATCACTATTTCACCAAATACTATATTAGTTGTGCCTTACACCGATTCAGGATGGACAGCAATTTTAATTCAAGCTAGTGGTTTAATCACTGAAGTTGGCGGCAAATTATCTCATGGTGCAATTATCGCTAGAGAATTTGGCATTCCCGCAGTTATGGATATTCATCATGCTACTAAAATTTTCCAAGATGGACAATTAGTTAGAATTGACGGAAGCAAAGGTATCATTGAAATAATTAGTTAGGGCTAAAAATATTGTGGTACAGGCATCCTGCCTGTTCTTTTCCCCAATAATTTATATTTATTCTTTTCCTTAATAATTTATACCTGTTCTTTTCCTTATTTGTTTGAACGTATTAACCAAACTTCTGTAATCCCTAAATCAAATAACAAAAAATCTCTAATTATGACCTTAAGTTGGAATGAAATAAAAAATAGGGCGATCGTCTTCTCGCAAGAATGGCAACAAGAAATATCAGAAAAATCTGAATCCCAATCATTTTGGAACGAATTTTTTAACGTGTTTGGAATTAGTAGAAGACGAGTAGCCACCTTTGAAGAATCCATCAAAAAATTAAATAATAAACAAGGTTTTATCGATTTATTATGGAAAGGAGTTATTTTAGTTGAACATAAATCCAAAGGCAAAAATTTAGACAAATCCTAACAAAAAGCAATTGATTATTTTACCAACATAG
>CAZWLZ010000181.1:0-7440 GCA_964634505.1 uncultured bacterium
TGCAACTCTACCTGTAAGAATATCAGCAATTAAAACAGGAGTACAATCAGCACTAGCAACCCAAACCGATTGATTGGAAGACTCAGTAATAATTGCATCACCTTCATGATTAAAATTGGTATTAATTTGAGAGGGAGTTAAAATTAAATCACTATGAATTTGAGTTAAACCATAAGCCTCAGCTTCACTATTAAAAATCTTAACTAAATCAGAAGGCAATATTCCTTCAAATTGTTTAGTAAAAAATCCATGTTGCCAATCCTTAAATAGATTACAAGTCAAATAAGATAAACCTTGCCAATCTGCCCACTGCCAATCTTGCTCAAGCATATAAATATAAATTTAATTTATTGTTTTCTAACTTAATTCAATATTTTAATGATAATATTATAGAAAAAACATGAACAAAAGAGCTTTATTACTGATCAATCGTCATTCTCGTAAAGGAGAAGAAAGTCTCGCTGAAGCTGTAAATTACTTATATAGTCACGATTTTGAACTAATTATTAAACCCGTCAAAAAAGCCGAAGACTTACCCTTAATTATTAATCAATATCATCAAAATTTAGATTTAGTAATCGTAGGCGGTGGAGACGGCACTTTAAATGGAATTGTTGATAGCCTCGTTGAAACAAAATTAACTTTAGGAATTTTACCTTTAGGCACAGCCAATGATTTAGCCCGAACTTTAAACATTCCTTTAAATCTAGCAGATGCTTGTAACGTTATTGCTAAAGGCAAAACAAAAAATATTGATTTAGGTTATGTTAATGGCAAATATTTTTTTAATGTAGCTAGTATGGGTTTAAGTGTGGATATTACCCAAAGTTTATCAAAAGGATTAAAAAGACGTTGGGGAATTTTAGCCTATGTTATCACCGCTTTTAGAGTAATTAGTAAAACCAGAAGATTTTCTGCTGAAATTAAAATTAATGGCGAATCTATCCCCGTCAAAACGATTCAAATTGCCATCGGAAATGGACGCTATTATGGCGGAGGCATGATGATTACCGAAGATGCTTCTATTGTCGATCAAAGATTAGATTTATATAGTTTAGAGTTAAAACACTGGAGGCAAATTTTTCCTTTAATTTGGCGATTACCTAAAGGACAACATAGCATACTATCTTGGGTAAGAGTTTTAGAAGGACAGGAAATAGAAATTCATACAAAAAAACCCTTAAAAATCAATACTGACGGTGAAATAACAACAAGGACTCCAGCTAAATTTACAGTTATTCCCCAAGCCTTAAAAGTCATTATCCCCTAACTAATCGTTGAATACAATATAAGAATAAATTATAAGAATTGTAAATAAATATTATCGATTTTCTTCGAATCGAAATGTTGAAAAATATAATGGAATTATATCAATAAACTTGTTTAAAACTTATGATCTTAAAACCTTTAAAATTATTGACTTTTGCTGTCATTACAACTTTAATTACTCAAACAACAGCCAAAGCGGCTTTAATTTATGTTGATGTACCATTATTTGATTCAGAATTATCTGTTAATTCTTCCTTACTTCAAATTAATGATTTTTTAAATACTCCAGCCGATGTAAATGTCTATAAAGTCAATTCAGAAATATTAGGACAATTAAATATCAATTTAATTTCAGATTCCGGCAATGTCCCTACTTATTTATATGATGTAACTGGGATTAATCTAAATTCTGTTACTGGATTAAGTGTAAATGGTGGCGATACTCATTATCTGGCAGTTAACAAATATCTTGAACCTGTTTATGATATTAATAATCAATTAACTAATTGGAAATTATTAGTTGATACTGATATACCTGTTGAACAAGTAGAAGTACCTTATACCATGTCTATGCAAATTCAACAATCAATCCCCGAATCTTCTTTAAATTTTGGATTAATGGCGGTGGGATTATTAGGAATTGGCTTAACTAAATGGCGATCGCCAAAAAATTGATCTTTCAAGAAAAAAAACATTAAAACTAAGATTAAAAAAAAACAATTAGAGAAAACCGTATTAGCACTCTGTCCCTAAGAGTGCTAAATTATATAGCAGAAAAAAAATTAAAGTTATTGAAGAATTTAAAGATCAATGTCAAAGATAGTTTGTTTCAGAGAAGAATCACGCAAAGCCTTAGAAAAAGGTGTTAATGCTCTTGCTGATGCAGTTCGTGTTACCCTTGGTCCTAAAGGACGTAATGTATTATTAGAGAAAAAATATGGTGTTCCCGAAATCGTTAAAGATGGAATTACCGTTGCTAAAGAGGTTGAGTTAGAAAACCCTTTAGAAAATACTGGCGCTCGTTTAATTCAAGAAGTGGCATCTAAAACCAAAGATGTAGCTGGTGACGGTACAACTACTGCTACGGTTATCGCTCAAGCCATGATTAAAGAAGGTTTAAAGAATGTGGCTGCTGGTGCTAATCCTGTTATTTTACGTCGTGGTATTGATAAAACCGTTGCTTTTTTAATCAAAGAAATTGCTTCTATCGCCAAACCTATTGCTGGGGATGCTATTTCTCAAGTGGCTACTGTTTCGGCGGCCAATGATGGGCAAATCGGCAAAATGATTGCTGATGCTATGGATAAAGTAACTAAAGATGGCGTAATTACTGTAGAAGAATCTAAGTCTCTTGCTACGGAATTAGAAGTTGTTGAAGGTATGCAAATTGATCGAGGTTATGTTTCTCCTTATTTTGTCACCGATCAAGAAAGACAGTTAGTTGATTTTGAAAATCCTCTTATTTTAATTACAGATAAAAAAATTAGCAATATTGCTGATTTAGTACCAGTGTTAGAAAATGTAGCACGTTCTAGCCAACCTTTATTAATTATTGCTGAAGATGTAGAAGGGGAAGCCTTAGCTACTCTTGTTGTTAATAAAGCTCGTGGTGTACTTAATGTTGCTGCTATTAAAGCTCCTAGTTTTGGCGATCGCCGTAAAGCTATGTTAGAAGATATTGCAATTTTAACAGGCGGACGAGTAATCTCTGAAGAAATTGGCTTAAGTTTAGATACTGCTACTTTAGATATGCTCGGTAAAGCTCGTAAAATAACCATTGACAAAGATAATACTACTATTGTTGCCGATGGTGCAACTAAAGTTGATGTGGAAAAACGAGTAGCCCAAATTCGCAAACAATTAGCAGAAACTGACTCTGATTATGACCAAGAGAAGTTACAAGAGCGTATCGCCAAATTAGCTGGTGGTGTAGCTGTAATAAAAGTAGGGGCGGCTACTGAAACAGAAATGAAAGATCGCAAGTTACGCATCCAAGATGCTTTAAACGCCACTAAAGCAGCAGTAGAAGAAGGTATCGTTCCGGGTGGTGGCACAACTTTAATTCGTTTAGCTGCTAAAATTGCTGATTTTAAAAATACTCTTACTATTGATGAAGAAAAAGTAGGAGCAGAAATTGTTGCTAAATCTTTAGAAGCACCTTTACGTCAATTAGCTAATAATGCTGGTGTTGAAGGTTCTGTAATTGTAGAAAAAGTACGCAATAGCGATTTTAATATTGGTTACAATGCCTTAACTAATGTCTATGAAGATTTGATTTCTTCTGGTATTATCGATCCAGCTAAAGTAGTACGTTCGGCTATTCAAAATGCAGCTTCTATCGCTGGTATGGTAATCACTACTGAGGCTTTAGTAGTAGAAAGACCTACTCCCCCTTCAGCAGCCGGTGGTAGCCCTGATATGATGGGCGGTATGGGCGGTATGGGCGGCATGGGCGGTATGCCTGGTATGGGTGGCATGGGAATGATGTAATTTTCATTCCTGTTTAGTTTCTAAATTTTTAGAGATTAAAATCTTTGCTACTAAACTAAGTAGTTTATTGCTCAAATATAACAAGCGGTTTCTTTGATGAAAATCAGGAAATCGCTCTTTTTTTGTGTCCTTGCTAATTTTATAGAGATCAGATCGAATATAATCTTTGCACCTTTGAGCCTTTGCGAGACAAAATAATAACTACATTTACTTAGATCGATTTTTAATAAATTAGATACTGATTAACAATCAACAATAATCGTCAGAAAATGTTACTCTAAAAAGAATATTATATGTAAAGTTTTATTAAAAATATTCTCTTATGACACTTAGCGACATTGAAAAGTCTTCTAATCCTTCTAATCCTTCTAATCCCTTACCTTGGATTTTTGGTTTAATGACTGGTGGCATTATTTTAATGGGAGTAACTACTTATTTTTTGGTTAATCGCCCAACGGTAGAAAGTAAATTAGAACAACTAACGGTAGCAGCTCAAGAACAAAGTCTTCAAGTTGAAATAAAGGCTAGTGGTACAGTTGAACCAATTTATAGTGTAAATGTTAGTCCTAAAAATCCGGGTCGTTTAGCTAAATTATTAGTTGAACAAGGATCAATTGTCAAGGCTGGACAACCTCTAGCGGTAATGGAAAATCAAGAACTTTTTGCCGAAGGTGCGGAAGCAGAAGCCAGAGTGCAATCGGCTATGGCACTGTTAAAAGAGGCTGACATTAAATTACAAGGTGATATTCAAGTTTATTCTGCTAAATTAGCTCAGGCGATCGCCAAAATAGAGGAAGCTAAACAACGTATTCCCTCGCAATTTGCCCAAACAGAATCAAAAAGATTAGAAATAGAGTCTAGGTTAAAATTGGCAGAAACTCAGGTAGAAAGAAATAAGAAGTTGATGGAAGAAGGGGCTATTTCTCAAGATAGATTTGATCAAATTGCTAATGAATATTTCACCACTAAGGCCAATTTACAAGAAATTAATCAAAAATTAGAGGAAATAAAAACTACTGGTATTCCAGAAATTAGTCGCTTAGAAGCAGAAGCTGGAGAAATTAAAATTTCGATGGAAGAGCGTAAAGCTAGTGGTAAAGCTGAAATAGCCAGAATTCAAGCTGATGTTAGACAAGCAAAAGCTGGTTTAGAAAAGGCTAAAATTCGTTTTCGAGAAACTTTTATTGTTGCTCCTTTTGATGGGGTTGTTACTCAAAAATATGCGACGGAAGGCTCTTTTGTAACCCCTACTACTTCTGCTTCTAATACCGCATCTGCTACTTCTTCCTCTATTATTGCCTTAGCTAAAGGTTTGGAAGTTATCGCCAAAGTTCCTGAAATTGACTTAAATCAGTTAAAAATTGGTCAACCTGTCCAAATCGTGGCCGATGCTTATCCTGATGCCACTTTTCAAGGTGTGGTTAAAAGAATTGCCCCTGAAGCTATTATTGAACAAAATGTTACTTCTTTTGAAGTGGCGATCGCCATCGTCACAGGGCAAGAAAAATTACTCTCAAAAATGAATGTAGAAGCAACTTTTTTAGGAAAAGCTCTTAATAATGTCTTAGTTGTACCCACAGTGGCGATCGTAACTCAAAAAGGAGAAACAGGAGTAATGATTATAGATGAAAATAATAAACCAAAATTTAAGCCCGTAAGTATTGGCATGACGATTGAAGATAAAACTCAAATTTTGTCAGGATTATCTTTAGGAGAAAAAGTATTTATTGACTTACCTAAAAAATCAAAATCAAAATCCGAACCAGAATAATCTGAAATCTTAATAATTAGTTTGAAAATTTAGAAAAAGTTGCATATAGGAAAATTTTTATTAAAAACAAAATTAACCATGTAACTCTTGAGTATGGGATTTTTGAATTTCCAAAATAATATCAGACTTAAGACTTTCAAAATCTTGTTTTAATTTACGCTTACTAACTTGAACTTGAGTTTGATCTTTAAGATTCAAAGTTTTACCAACAGAAGCCCACTGTTTTAACATTGTTCGTTGTTTCAACATCACTTTTAAACTATGTAAATCTTGACATTTTTGAGGTTGATTAAGAGAAAATAACAAAATATGATACTCTTTTTCATTACTTAAAGCACGAGTAACATCTTGGCCAATTTTAGTTTTTAAATCTAAATAACAAGGAAGCCAACGAGGGCCATCATCATTGTTATATAAAACTGTTATCCATAAAATCATTGGATGAGGAAAACTCTGAAAAATAAACTTATTATAACGAATATTAGAAGCACGTCTTTTAATATCTTCAGCCGATAACATGGCCCATAAACTAGGATAAATAGTATTATTTATAGGGGTAACACGAGGAAAAACAATTTTTTCTAACGGTTTATTATCAGGCCAAGAAGAATTAAAATAAATTTTCTCAATAAAGGATAAAGAGTCTAAATTTGGTGATTTTTCCTTCGGTGAATCCTCAAAAGAAGGTTGTCTTTGAGGAAGAGTAGTTTTTTCTAAATTTCTTCTAATTTGATCTAATGTTTGAATTATTTCACCCACACTTTGAGGCCTATCATTAGGTGATTTTGCTAAACAACGCATAATTAAACGCTGTAAATCTAAAGGGATTTTTGAACTGGGTTTAAAACCGTCTGGAATCATTTGAGTATGAGCTTTATACCATCCTCCAATGGAATTATTCTCTAAATCAAAGGGTAATCTTTTTTCTAACATTTCGTAAAAAACTATTCCTAAACTGTAAATATCAGAACGATTATCTAAATCTTCCCCTAAAAGTTGTTCTGGGGAGCAATATTTAGGAGTCCCTTGAAAAACATCGGTTTTATCCTTTTCTGTATGCATTAATTTAGCAATTCCAAAATCTAAAACTTTAATTATTTCTCCTTGTTGATCGTCTTCCGTTACAAAAATATTACTAGGTTTAATATCTCGATGAATAATGGGACAAATTTCCCCTTCAAAAAAAATACCATTATGGGCAGTATCCATCGCTAAACAAATTTGACGGGCTAAATTGAAAAATTGATTTAAGGAAAAAGAATGAAACTCAATAAAATCGCTTAAATTTTCCCCATTTAAAAATTCCATTACATAAAAGGGAACTTGATTTTCATCTACTCCATAATCTTTAACTTTAACGATATTATCACTTCTTTCTGAGAGTAAAGCACTAATCGTTGCTTCTTTTTGAAATTTTTGGATCATTTTCATATCATCTAAAGAACGAGTCAGAACTTTAACAGCAACAATTGAACCTTTAGAGGCTTTATCTTCTGCTCGATATACTTTACCCATCGCTCCTGAACCAATTAATTCAATGATTTGATAACGTTGTACCAGTAATTGCTCTTTAAAAAATTGATCTTTGTAATATTCCTTTTTAATATTCATTTGTCATAGTCATTTTGATAATTAGTAATTGATAATTTATAGTTAAAGAGTTTTTTCCTAGTTATTCTCATGGCCTACTTTTCACTAAGTTAAATTATTTTTTCTAACCCATAAACTAAAGATTTTAATTCAGTTATTTTCCGAATTGCTAATAATACTCCTGGCATATAGCAAGATCGATCACCAGTATCATGGCGTAAAGTATAAAGTTCTCCGGGGGCTCCAAAAATTATTTCTTGATGAGCAATTAAACCGGGTAATCTGATGCTATGAATACGAATATTATCACCAGCTATACA
>CAZWLZ010000182.1:0-7420 GCA_964634505.1 uncultured bacterium
CTCAATACGTTATTGTATGTAATTTTGACGAGTTTTGGATTTTTGATTTTAATCTCCAATTAGATGAACCTGTTGATATCATTAAGTTAGAAGATTTACCCTCTAGGGCTTCTGCTTTTAATTTTATGTTGTCAGAGAAATTAGAATCAGTTTTTAACAATAATCAAGTAGAAATAACCGAAAAAGCAGCTCGAAGACTAGGGGATTTGTTTCAAATCTTAAAAATTAGATTTACTACGTTAGATACATCTTCAACTAATGAAATAACCCTAAAATTACAGCGTTTTATCTTGCAATGTGTCTTAGCCATGTTTGCTGAAGATAGGGGTTTATTACCTCGTGATTTATTTATTCGTTGTGTTGAGGAGTGTTTAAAAGGTGCTAATAGTTACGATGTTTTAGGAGGTTTATTTCGAGAAATGAATACCCAAGGCATTACTCCTGCTGGTAGATATAAAGGAGTTGATTATTTTAATGGCGGTTTATTTCAGGTGGTGGAGTCTATTGAATTAAATAGAGAAGAATTAGATATTTTACATCAAGTAGCACTGCAAGATTGGGGTAAAATTCGCCCTGCTATTTTTGGGAATATTTTTGAAAGTACACTTAATGCGAAAGAGCGACATAGTTATGGTATGCACTATACCAGTGAAGTTGATATTATGAAAATTGTACGCCCCACTATTAGTCAATATTGGGAAGATTTAATCGAAAATGCTAAAACTATTCTTGACTTAAATGATTTACATTTACAATTACAAAATTATACCGTTCTCGATCCCGCTTGTGGTAGTGGCAATTTCCTTTATGTCGCTTTTCAAGAATTAAAGAGAATTGAACAATTATTATTAGATAAAATCGCTAGTATTTCTAAACAAAGTCAACAAATATCTCTTAGTTTTGTTACTCCTAGTCAATTTTATGGCATGGATATTAATCCTTTTGCGGTGGAGTTGGCTAAGGTTACATTGATGATTGCTCGTAAAGTGGCGATCGATAAACTAAATTTAACTGAATCTGCTTTACCTTTAGATCGCTTAGATGATAATATTATTTGTACTGATGCCTTATTTACAGACTGGCAAAAAGCAGACGCTATTATTGGTAATCCTCCTTTTTTAGGAAGTGCAAGAGTTAGATTAGAATTAGGCGATGAGTATGCAGAAAAACTGTTTAAAAAATTTCCTGAAGTTAAAGGGCAAGTTGATTTTTGTACTTATTGGTTTAGACTTTCTCATCTTAATATTAATCAACAAACTAGAGTTGGTTTAGTGGCAACGAATACTATTAGTCAAGGAGTAGCAAGAAAGGCATCTTTAGATTATATTTTAGAAAATAATGGTTATATTTACGAAGCATTTTCAAGTCAAAAATGGTCTGGAGAAGCTGCGGTATATGTTAGCATTGTTAATTGGTGTTATACACAACCAACAAAATATTATTTAGATAATCAAATAGTTAATACAATCAATTCTTCTTTAACTACTTCCGTTGATGTTACTCACGCAAAAAAAATTAAAACTAATCTGAATATCTGTTTTAAAGGTGTTCAACCTACGGGTATGGGATTTATGATTACGGAAAAACAAGCTCAAGAATGGATTGAAAAAGATAGTAAAAACCAAGAAGTTTTAAAACCTTTTTTAGATGCTAAAGATTTAGCCCGAAACCCCAACGGAATTCCTAGTCGTTGGATTATTGATTTTAATGATTTAAGTTTGGAGGATGCTAGTGATTATAAATTACCTTTTACCTATATCAAAGAAAATGTGAAACCTGAAAGGTTAAATAATCGTGCCAAAAGAGCAAGAGAAATTTGGTGGCAATTCTGTGCACCTCGTCCCTATTTGAGAGAAGCAATCAAAAACTTACCCTATTATTTTGCTGTACCTAGACTCTCAAAATGGTTTATTTTTTTACCCTCTAATACTAATATTTTGCCTGGTGATTCTACTGTTATTGTTGCTTCTGAGGATTTTTATATTTTAGGTATTTTAACATCAAATATTCATCGAATTTGGATAGAAGCCCAATCCTCAACTTTAGGGGAAACTATAAGATATACTCATACTTCTTGTTTTGAAACATTCCCGTTTCCATACCCCCTAACCCCCCTTCAAAATGGAATTGGAGACAAAATAAAAGGGGCAGTCGGAGATTTAAAAATAGTGCAACAAATTAGAGATAAAATGATCGAGTTACACGAATATCGCACCGAACAAATGGAGTTAAAACAATGGGGAATAACTCAGCTATATAATGCGTTTTTTGAGGAGCGTAGCAGTCTGTTATATCAACTTCATCAGCATTTAGATAAGTTAGTAATAAAGGCTTATAAGTTTGATCAAAAAGAAGATTTATTGACTCAAATATTGAATTTAAATTTGACCATTTCCGCCGCTGAAAATAACGCTCCATCTTAATAAGAAGAAAAAACTTAATAATTTTGAGATTTATGGTTAATTAAATCATGATAGATTTTGATCATTTCTTTGGCGATCGCCAACCAAACATATTTTTGTCGAACTAAATTTTGAGCATTAAAACCTCGTTCAAATTGACCTTTTTTATCCTGAATTGCTAACAATAATTGTTGAGTTAAATCTTCTTGATTACATTCACAAATCCAACCAGCTTTAGCCACCTCAATTTCTTGCCAAATATAAACTTGATTAGAAATAACCACAGGAGTGCCTACAGCCATAGCTTCGGCCACAGCAATCCCAAAATTTTCATAATAAGAAGGTAGCACAAATAAATCGGCATCTTGTAATAAACCTAATTTTATTTCACCATCAACAAAACCAGTGATAGTAGTATATTTTGCCAAAATAGAATTATTAATTTGATTTTTAATGGAATCTTCATAAATTTGATCTTGAGGATTGCTACCAGCTAAGACAAAATGAAACTTTTTATCTTGATTTAATAAACTTTGTAAAGCTGGAATTAATAAATTTAAACCCTTTTTAGGTTCAATTCTACTCATAAATAATATTAAAGTTGTATTATTGTCAATTCCAAATTTTTCACGAGTACTATTTAAAGGGGGTAATTTGTCAGGTACATTTACCCCTAAAGGTATTACTAAATCATTAGTTTTTACTCCAAATTTAACAGAAATATCAGCTTCTTTTTGGCTGGTAAAATGAATACCAACCGAACCTTTTAAATTAGGTTTTTCTAATAAATTGCCATAAAGTTTTTTTAAGTATTTTTTCTTTTCTAAATCAGCTGGATCAAGTGTCCCTAAAGGGCGTAAGATATAAGGTAACTTTTTATTTCTACAAATAGTAGCTGCCGCTGTACTTACAGGAGAAAATAAAGCATGAATATGAGCTAAATCAAAATTATTGGCATTTTCTGCTAACCAATTTAATAAATCAAGAGAAAATTTATAACGCTTAAAAGGAGAACATTGAAAGTAGATAATATCATAACCATCTTGATGAATAGGAGTTTGTAGAGGTACATCTAAAGATTTTTGATTTTGATCTCCATTAGAATTAGTAGTAATAATAGTTAATTTTATGCCTTCTTTTGCTAATGCTTTGGATAAACCTAAAACCATTTGCGAAGGGCCTCCATAAATTAAGGAAACTGATGGCACAATTTGTAAAATTTTCATTTTTTATTATTAGTTAATAGCTTATTTTTCTAGCTTAATTTTTAAACCAAAATAGGTCATTTTTTATTTTTTTATAATTAACAATACTATATCCTTTTTCAATGTCATCAGATAATTTTTGAAATGCCCTTATAATTAAATATTTATAGTTTTAAATTTGATAGGACTTTTCGTATAATGGCGATCGCCATTATACGAAATTTATAAAAAACTTTGAATAGAATTAATTTTTATTGCTAATTTATATTAGAGTTGTTGTGAAATAAAAAAGAAAATAGTCAAATCATTTTCCTAGATATTATATGGTTTCTATGCTACTTTTAAAATAATGAGCAAAACTACTTAATGATTTTATGACAACCAATTTAATTACTTTTCCTAATTGGACTCAACCTGAAGATTTGTTATATTAAGATTTTATTAACTTGATCAAAAAAATTGCTAATTATCAAAACACAAATCTTTTATGCGAAAGTCGTTTATTTAGTTTTTTGAATAAATTAGCATAAAAAATAATTATTGAAATTACCTTTATTTACCAGTATTTATAGAACCTATTTGGTATCTTATCTGAAATCGTTATCTAGTCTCTATTCAGAGTAAATGATGAAAAATCAACTCTAACACTTATGTCATAAGGTTTTCAAAATAGATACTAAATGGGATCTATCGTTTTTTAAATATGTCTAATAGTTAATAAGGGTTTTAGCCTTACTAGGAAATAATCAATTATAATAAACCTCGATAACGAATAAAAAGTAAAATAATTCCCCAAGAGCCTAAAGCCACCTTTAAAGCTACTAAAATATTAAATATGGGAATCATCCCGCCACTAAATAAACTGCCTAATTCGCCGTGAGGTAATTCTATGCCCGCTAAAGTTATGCCCGCCAAACCAATAAATGCAATTACAATGATTTTTTCCCATTTAGCCGCTTGATAATGATTATAAATGTGCTTCATTACTTCCATAGATGAGGTAATTACAATTAAACCGATAGCTGTACCACCAGATACGCCTGCAGCAAAGCCTCCACCAGGAGTTAAATGCCCTCTAATGGCTAATTCTATGGCTACTAAAGCAGTAATAACTGAGGCTAAACGAGCTAAAATAATTGATGGTTCATCGGTAAATTGATAAACTGTGGTAGAAGGAGTTTCGTTAGCTAATAAAAATTGTACTCCTAAAATTGCAATAGTAAATACTACCACTTCAAAGATTGTATCATAAAGACGATTACGCAAAATAACCGCAGTTACAGCATTAGGCACTCCTGAATCTTTTACAAGGGTTTCAACGATAGACATCTCTTCGTTTACCAGCATCGGATTGGGATTAGAAATAAATAAGATTTTAAAAAATAAGGCGATTCCTGCTATTAAATAAACAATTTTCATTAGTGTGTTTCTTCTTGTTTTTCTTGATTATAATAGGTTAAATTACTATTAAAATTCGGGGTTGCTTCTAAAAAAATTTCGTATAAACGTTCGATTCTAATTAAAGTTTGATACGGGTTTTGTTCAGAATAATCTTGAGAATTAGATTGAAAACAAATGCTGTGAACTTCTTTATTATCTAATGCTTTTTGTAGGGTATTAATGTCATTATAACCTACTAATTCTAACCTTAAATAATATTTGTCTATGATTGATTTAAACTGATTAATTAGTGATACTAATAATTCCTCTTTTTCTACTAGATTTAGTTTTGTTAAATCCTCTTGTAAGATTCCTAATCGCATTATTAAGGATGAACGTACTGCAATTACATACAAAGAAATAGCTAAAAGTGTACCCATTAAAGCCTCTGTTAAAGCTACATCCGCTGCCCCTAAAAGCGCATAAACTAAAGCGGCGATCGCCCCCAACATTCCTCTAATCACTAAAGCGTGAAATGGGTTGACTTGAATAACTAATAAAAAGGCAGATAATGGTAATAAAGCTGTAATAATGTAAATACTAAAATCAGGATTATTCATGGGCATCTTGACTACTAGAACAATAAGCTAAAACATAACCTAACATGGTATTCCATATTGCTAGGGAAATAAGACCTAGAATTAATAAGGGCCATTCACTGGGAATTTTAAATAATAATCCTAGTATAATAGCCATAGAGCCTAAGGTGTCTGATACTGATAGAGTATGTAGTTTATATAAAGTCGAGCGCTTACTTAATAAATAAGACGTACCCCAAAGCCAAAAAATTACTCCCAAAATCATACAAAAATAAGTTAATATTTCAATCATAATTATTAGTTTATTAGTTATTTGTTTTTTCTGTACTGTGTTTAATTACTTGAGACAACAACATTAAACCGGCGTTACCAACAGTTAAAATAATTACGCCGACAATGCCAATCATCCAATCATCTCTGGCTACAGAAATAAATAAAATTAAAATGGCAGCTTTAGAAGAAAAACTGGAAATTGCTAACATTTTTTCCCAAACATTTTGATTTTGGGAAGCTTCATAAATTGGTATTAATAAAGTTAAAATCATTATTAATAATAATATATTCATTATGTCATGGGCCTCCGAAAAATTTGATGTATTTGAAACCAGCCTTCTTCTTCATATTTTAATACAATAGTTTTCGGAGTAAAAGTAATTAAAAATATGTCTAAAAAGATCAAATTCTTTGATCGTTGAGGTTTCACTCTTTCTGTTACTAAACCTTCATAAGGATGAGGTTTAATTATTATTTCTATTGCCTCAAAATATGCTTGAGGAATCGATTTTAATAGTTTTACTAATACTTTTAACCATTGTTTTAACGATTCTTTCCCTGAGTCACCACGAGGTAAGAACAAGGCGATCGCCACTCCAATAATGATATTAGGAATACTCAAATCTGAGGTTAATAAAAACCAAATTCCTAGCCTTAAAATTAGTGATAAAATCATAATTATAGTGAATATTTATTATTAGTTTTAGCCACGAAATTCTTTGAATAAATAAGTTTTGAGGGATATTTAAGAAAATTAACCAATTTTTACCATAAAAAATAAGCTATATATTATCACAGAAACTACTGCCATGAAACCTGCTAAATTGTCAAATTCTTCAAGAATACGAGGTAGTTTTATAACTATATTTTTAAAGATAAAGGCATAACAGAACCAACCAATAGCAATAGTTATTATGGATTTAATAAAATTATCAATAGTATAAACTTTCAAGTCAATAAAATTAGCACTAATAAGCCCTAGAATTAATAATATTACAGCAAAACTTAAGTTAAAATTAATGCTTTTTGTGTCATGGTTTTGATGAGGTAAAAAGATTAATTTACTGAAAGAAATTGCTGTACCTACCGCGACTATATTCATAGGAATAATTTGCCAAGGTAAAAGTTCTTTAAAAGTTAATACTTTAGCACCAAAACCTGCAAATAAAGGTAAACCTGAAATCGATAAAGAGGCTAATAATAAGAGAATCCATAAACGAGTATTTATAGGTTGCTTTTGTAACTCTTTAAGATTTCTGGTAGGCAAAGAGCCTGAACTTAAGAAAAGTGACGATTTTACCAAGCCGTGAGCTAAGGCATAAAACCCACCTACTGCCGGTGAGGCTAAAATAAAGCCTAACTGAGAGATAGTATGAAAAGCTAACATTCGTTTGACATCCTTTTCTAAGACTGCATAAAACACACCTAATACTGATGTTGCTACGCCAAAAATCCTGACGATTAAACCTGCTTCTTCGCTAACATTAGAGCAAAGAATTAAAGGTAAAACGCTTGCTTTAACCACAACACCAGACATTAAGGCGGAGACGGGGGTTTCGGA
>CAZWLZ010000183.1:0-7413 GCA_964634505.1 uncultured bacterium
GTTATGACATAGTTACGAACATGACCCATGTGTAATTTTCCTGACGGATAGGGAAACATGGAGAGGGCATAAAATTTAGGTTTTGGTTTACTATCTTCTGATTCTTCTGTGTCGTATAAACCTTTTTCTTTCCATGTTTGTTGCCATTTTGATTCAATTTCTGTTGGTTGATAGGGTGATTGCATAAGTTATTTTTTTTTATATTTGATAATCCATATTTTATGTTATCTTTGATCCTAAATAATTAGGTTATTAAAAACAAAATTTGATTCAAATGTATCTTTAATCAAATTCTTAAAATTATGCAAAAGTTGATTGTCGCTACCAGTAATGTAGGTAAATTGAGAGAGATACAAGAATATTTACAGGATTTACCTTGTCAATTAGTTTTAAAACCTTCTGATTTAGAAGTAGAAGAAACGGGGATTACTTTTTTGGAAAATGCTATTTTAAAGGCTTCTCAAGTTGCTAAAAATATGCACCAAATGGCGATCGCCGATGATTCAGGTTTAATGGTGGATACTTTAAATGGTTTACCCGGTATCTATTCTGCCCGTTATGGTAATTGTAATAGTGATCAAGAGAGAAATTTAAAATTATTAAGTGATTTAGGGGATAATCCTAATCGTCAAGCTCAATTTGTTTGTGCGATCGCCATTGCTAATGCTAAGGGGGAAATAATAGCTAAGGCTGAGGGCATTTGTAAGGGTGTAATTTTAACCAAATCTAATGGTAATAATGGTTTTGGCTATGATCCCTTATTTTTTGTGCCTGAAATACAACAAACTTTTGCCCAAATGTCATCAGAAATTAAAAACAAAATTAGTCATCGAGGTAAAGCATTTGAGATATTACGGCCTCAATTAAAATCTATTTTGCTGATGACATAACAATTCAATTTTAATTTTTTGTTCGATAATTCCAGTGATGGCGGTATCAAATTTAATCAATTACTAATTATTGAGTAATTTTTAAACTAGACAATATGGTTTATCAAGATTAGAATATAGGCTATTAATGACCACTGTTATAAGTAGTCTATTGGAATCTGTTATTTATTTTGTGTGTGAGGAAAATTAAATTATGAATTATTGGATTAAAAAAAAATTACAAGTTATTGAAGAGGCTTTTGATTCTTCTTATTGTTTAGAAATTGAAAAAGTTACTAATTTATTAATCTCTCATTTTCAATCTCAACATCTGTTAATGATATGTGGTAATGGCGGTTCGGCTGCTGATGCTCAACATATTGCTGCTGAATTTGTGGGACGTTTTCAATTTGATCGCCCTGGTTTACCGGCGATCGCCTTAGGTACAAATCCAGCTACTTTAACGGCTTGGAGTAATGATCACGATTTTGATACTATTTTTGCTCGTCAAGTTGAATGTTTTGGTAAACCGGGGGATGTTTTATGGGGAATTTCCACTTCTGGACGCTCTCGTAATGTGATTAAAGCTCTACAAACTGCTAAGGAAAAGGGTTTAATTACTATTGGTATGGCTGGAAATGATGGCGGTATGATGAGTAGTTTTGTCGATTATCCTCTCTTTGTTAATGATAAAAATACGGCTTGTGTTCAAGAAATTCATCTTATTACTTATCATCGTATTTGTGAGTTGGTGGAAGCTCGATTGTTTGCTAGTCATAATTTGAAGGAAAAAGTTGCTGTTTAATTAAAAGGTTTCAGGGGTTAGGTGTTGGGTTTTAGGTGAAATAAGAAAATTTTAAGAGAAATAAAATTAATATTTTTATTTGTTAATTATTATTAATATATATTGCATTTTTATTTAATTTATGATATAAATCTTAAATTTGGTTTAATGATCAAGGATTGATTAAAGTTTATGAAGAATGTAGTTATTTATACTGATGGTGCTTGTATTCACAATCCGGGTAAGGGAGGTTATGGTATTGTTTTAATTTGTGAAAATTATCACAAGGAGTTGTCTGGGGGTTTTCGTTTGACAACTAATAATCGTATGGAAATGATGGCGGTAATTGTTGCTTTACAAGCGTTAAAGGAAAAATGTATTGTTACTTTATATACTGATTCTAAATATATTGTAGATGCTATTAATCAAGGTTGGGCGAAAAAATGGCAATCTAATAATTGGCAACGCACAAAAAGTGAGAAGGCGAAAAATTTTGATCTTTGGCAAACAATTTTAACATTATGTCAACAATATGATGTAACTTTTAAATGGGTTAAAGGGCATAGTGGCGATAGCCTAAATGAACGTTGCGATCGCCTCGCCTTTAATGCCACGAAAGAAAGTAATTTGGAAGTTGATCAATTTTATGAAAATTTATCCCCCCTTTGAAAAATGGGGTATTGGGGTATTGGGGTATTGGACCATGAGAATGAGTAATTATAATTACATTGAAATAAAAGCCTTTTTCCTTTTATTACTTAATAGATAAATCTCCCTTAATTAAACCTAACACTTTCCCCCCCTAACACCCTAACACCCTAACACCCTAACACCCCAACTCCTACACAACGGTTTGAGATAAAATTTTTGTCTGTGACATTCCTACTTTGTTTAAAACTTTAGTCATTTGCAAATTTAAAGTGGCAATCGCCACTAATTGCATTACAAAAATGCTAAAAATTGAACCAAAAGACACATTAGAGATAAAAGAAGAAGGTAAAGGAGAGAATAAACCAAAGAAAACCAGATTATTAGGATAGAAATTGAAGATGATGCGACTCATAACAGCTAAAAAAGGTGGTAAAAAAATCAAGGTAAGAGTAACGCAAAGTATCATGACATTTTGAAAACTAGGTTTATTTTTCTTAGCCATTAAAAATAATTGAATACAAGATATATAAACCAGAGTTATGCTTACAGCTAATACTAAACCCATTGATAACTCTATTTTTGCTTCCCCCTCTAAAGGTAAAATTAAGATAAAAGGTAGAGTATATAAAGTGACTATCAACGTATTAATGGCGATCGCCACTATAGGAGGACTTTTTTCCCCTAGAATTAAATCATAAAATAAACTACGACTTTCTTTAGGATTGTAATGACGATAGCGACTCCAATCAATAAGACTTTGACGATTAGGAGACAAAGCAATCATCAAAATAACAAATAAAATAAAATTCAAAAATTGTAACATTTGAAAATTAGTAGTTAGATAAAAAGAAGAGGAATCTTGAAGTGCAAAACCCACAGACATAACTAAAAAAGAAAGAGTAATACCATAACTATCAAGTTTAGTAATTACCGTATTCAAAGGATTACGAAAACAACGATTTAAACCTTGCCAAATCCAGAAACTCCATAAAGAATAATTAAACATAATTATGGCGATCGCCACCAAAGAGTTTGATAAAACAGATTGACTATACCAAGAAAAATTACTTAATTCCTCATAACTAAAATAACCAATACTATAAGGTGGGATAAAAGTTGATTTGACGAAACAAACTAAAATACTGAGAGGATTAAAAATAAGTAACCAAGAAAAAGGATAAAACTCTTCTGACATATTAGTTTGAAAGAGAATTAAAGTGGTAGTCATCAAAAAAAAGAAAATAGCCACAGTAGCTAATAAAGGTTGAAAATTACCCAAATTAACGGTTACCAAACTATATAAAATGGAAGCCGAATAAAAAAAGAAACAACTGATAGCCAAAATACCATAAAAAGCAATAATCAAAGGAAAAGAAATCCCAGCCATTATCCCCGCAATTAAATGTAAAGGAATAGTAATTAATCCCACTACATAAATTAAAATAGGAACACCTAAAATTTTACCAATAAAAATATCCTTTGCCGATTGAGGACTAAGACGGATAAAATTAAGAGTATTATTACGAGACTCCTTCGATAAATCCTCAACTAAAAGATAACAACCAAGTATCAATAAAATAACAACCCCAATAAAACTCATGGTTGTAAACAAATCTAACCACCACAAATCTTTGCGTATAATAAGATTGTTTAATAAATCCTTAGTACAATAATGAAAACTCTGATAATTGTGAACAGAATAATCAGGAGAAGTACCTACACAATAACGATTACTATTATAATTATAAACGTGATAACCTTTACCTAGATTATTAGTATTAGGTAAAAGGGCTCGAAAATAGATAAATAGTAAAAATTGACCTAAAATAGATAGACTACTGACTAAAATGATATTACGATTGGTCAATCTTGCTTTCAATTCCCTAAATAATTGTGCATTCCAGTCTCCTAGTGAATCAATTAACCTTGAAGAAATATTAGTTAACATTATTACCCCCTAATCTTTTACGCCGATAGTTAGTTAATAGCTTAGTCTTTTCGCTATGTTTTGATTTTAACTTTTATAATTACACTCTACAATAATTGCAAAAATAATTTACATCAATTATGATTTTCATCGTATTTGGTTAGATAAAAAACAGGTAATTCACTTCTAAAATTAATTTCTACTTTGTTATATTTTTGCCATAACTGCATTAGACCTCTTGCAAAAATAACCTAATAATTAATAAAATAAAGGAAATAAGTATAAGAATTGACTAAAACTTTATTATGATTAATTATATTTTTGAATTTCGCAAGAGGTCTAATAATCCTATATGAGGTTGAATATCTTGAGATTTTATATTAATTATTCCATTGTATTCTGTAATTTGCCCTAATCTCACCCACTCCCAATTATCAGGAATTTTATCAGGAATTTCATCAGGAGTAATAAGAGGTAAATTTTCGGATTTTTTTATCTTACCTTCCTTAATTAACCTTTCCTTTTCCGCTTTAATTTCTATTAATAAATCCCTAGCTGGAGTATCGTTAATATCTTGTGAAACAAGTTTACCCCGCATAGTCAAAGATAAAATTAACTCCCTTAATCGTTTAATATAATAGACTTGTTGCGAATTAAATTTTTACCTGTCTAAAACCCTTGTCACATAAGAGCTAAATTTTGTCAAAACACTATTTTGCAACAACTCTAATACCATTAGGTGCAGAAAAAGCAGTTTCAAAATATTGATCTAAAAGAGAGTTAATATTATTAGAATTGTTCATTATCTATGATATTTAATGTTACTTAGTTAACTCAAGTTACTAATATATAGACTTTTTACTAAATTAGTCTTTAAACTAAAATTAGCCAGTAACATTGTTTTGAATATTTAACCTAAAACTTTTTAAAAAACAATCTTTTTTGTAAGGAATTAATAAACCAATGTTTAAACACTTGTAAACGATGACGATTATTAGGCAACCTTTGAATATAAACTAACCGCCTTATAACATCCCCAACATAACCAGTAATATTTAAACCAAAACTAGAAACAATACCGCTTTTTTCCCCCAAAGTCATCATATCTCCTAAATGCACATAACGGAATTTTTGTAAAGGCTTATTTGTTAACAAAGCATTAAGATTATAAGCCGCACAATCCGCTTGTTGATAGGCCGACTGGGCTTTAGCTGGGGCGAATTTTTTGCCTTGAGGAATACAAGCTAAATCCCCTAAGGCTAAAACCTCTGGGTATTTAGGCAACTGTAAAGTTGGTAGAGTGATTAATTTTCCTTGTTTATTTTTTTCGCTTGGTAAAGATTTTAGTATTTCTAAACATTGTGTCCCTGCTGTCCATATAATTATATCTGTAGTTATTTTAGTTTCTTCATTTTCTTTTTTGATAATTATTTCATCTTGTTTTACTTCCAACACATCTGTATTACAATCTACTAAAACTTTTCTATTAACTAATGCCTTTTTGGCCTTCTTAATTAAACCAGAAGGGAAGCTATTGAGAATATGACTACTTCTTTGAATTAAATGTATTTCCCCTCGTTTACCAAGTCTATCAGCTAATTTACAAGCCAATTCAACTCCATTGGCACCGCCTCCAATGATGGTAATTTTGATTATTTTTCCAGAGATATTTTCTAATAAAGTTAAACGTTGATTAAGTAATTCTAAATCTTCAATATTACGAAAATTTAAAGCATACTTATTAACTCCAATAATATCAGCATAACGATTTTGGATACCCAAACCTAACACTAAGTAATCGTAAATTAAATTACCTTGATTTTCTAAAGTAATTTTACGATTATCAATATCAATATTAGTTACTTTATCTTGACAGAAATTAATAGGAGTATTCTGAAGTAATTTTTGATAAGAAGGTGCTATTTGCCAAGGTTGTAATTCTTCTGTTAAAAGTTCGTATAACAAAGGGGTAAACAGAAAATGATCTTTTTTTTCAACTAGGATAATCTGGGCTAATCCTCGCTTTATTAAGGGCATTTTACCTAATGATAATGCTGTATATAAACCTCCAAAACCACCTCCTAGAATTACAATATTTTTACTCATTTATTACCAGTATTTCATTAGTTTATCTATTATCAATTATTAATTTAAGATCAATTTGGTATATTTATCTATCTTAATTTTTCTCCTTCTGTTCAATATTAATAATACTTCTTTAGCTTCCTAAAAAAATTGTCTATTACTAAAGTAATCCGGGATAAAAAATTTTATAATACCAAGTAAAATTTTGTTTAAGTGCCTAGACAAAATAAATTTTATAAAGAAGATTTAAGTAACTGATTTAAAATTGTATTTCTTTAAAGAACCCATTTAGGATCTATTTTGAAAACCTCATGAAATAAGTGTTAGAGTTGATTTTTCATAATTTACTATAATACAGACTAGATAACGATTTCAGATAAGATACCAAATGGGCTCTAAAGAATCTTCAATAGTTTTAATTTCATTTGCAAAAGATTTAGATAGCGGTTGAGTAGTTTTAATTACTGCTAGTAAATCATTGGTATTAATATTTTGTTTATTAGCAATAAAAGCATTTTCGATAGTTTCTTTAACTACCGCCTCAATCTTCGCACCACTAAAAGTGTCAGTTTGTTTTATTAAAGTAATCAAATCAATATTTTGATGAAATTTACCTCTTTTCGTTAAATGAATTTTAAAAATATTTTTTCGTTCATCTTCAATAGGAAAAGTCACCGAAAATAACTCATCAAATCTACCTTTTCTCAGAAACTCTGGAAGAAATTTAGAAATATCATTAGCTGTTGCTACCACAAAAACTGTATTTTCTTTTTCCTGTAACCAGGTTAAAAAATTACCAAATAATCTAGTTGTTACCTCTCCGCCTCCGCTACTTTCACCAATTCTAGCGAAAGCTTTTTCAATTTCATCTATCCACAAAATACAAGGACTTACAGCTTCTGCTATTTTAATCGCCTGTCTAAAATTTTCCTCACTTTCCCCTGGCGTTGCACAAATTAAAAAAGATGAATCAAGAAAATGAAGGAATCGATTTGTATTTTAGATAGTAAATTAGCAAACGAATTGAATACCTTAACATTTCTGGCATTGGTGAATTAAGGTATGATTTTCCAATCAAGAGAAGGCACTCTACTTGG
>CAZWLZ010000184.1:0-7413 GCA_964634505.1 uncultured bacterium
TAGGCTTAACACCAGAACAAGTGGCGATCGCCTTAGATTTAGATTTAGATTTAGTAAAACAATTTAGTAAAATTAGCTAAAATAAAAAATAAAAAATGTCTTATAGTGAATTTACTTTAGCTTCAGTTAAACAACAATTTAACTTAAAAATTATTGAACAAAAAGATTTATTTTCAAATTTTACGGAAGTTAAAGTAAGCAATTTTTTGTTAGAAATTTTACAAGAAAATATATCTTTAGCTTTAGGAAGTAATACAGAAAAAGCTCGATCAGAAATGATTATCACACCAATTTTAATTGAATTGAGAAAACAATTAAATCGTCAAATTACTATTTTTTCTGGGGTTAATTTTACTGTTGATGTAACACAAGGATTAAATGGAAATTGTGATTTTATTATCAATAAATCCTCTGAATTATTAATGATTACAACCCCGGTTGTCACTTTAATAGAGGCAAAAAAGGAAGATTTAAACGCTGGTTTAGGACAATGTATTGCCGAAATGATTGCCGCTCAAATTTTTAATCAACGGGAAAATAACAATATTGATACTATATATGGTGTAATAACTTCAGGCACTAATTGGCGATTTTTAAAATTACAAAATACTGATATTTACATCGATTTAACTGAATATTATTTAACTAATTTAGATAAAATTTTCGGAATTTTAATCGGAATTTTTAAATAAAAATTTATCATACGAAACAGGAGTTAGACAAAATGTTTACATTAACTGATTTCAAAAAAACTCGTTTTTATCAAGATACTTTTAGCGAAGGTAAACTTGAGGGTAAACTTGATAGTATTCCTAATTTAATTAAATTAGGCTTAACATCAGAGCAAGTGGCGATCTCCTTAGATTTAGATTTAGTAAAACAATTTAGTAAATCTTCGGAAAATTAATTTATTGGCGATCGCCAATAAATTACATTATGTTAATTTCTGTTGCTAAAATCTAACTTTTATGGTAAGTAGAACCTAAATATAATTGACCAACTTGGGGATTATTTAATAAATCTTGCCCTTTACCTTCGATGGCATCTTTTCCATTTTCTAACACATAACCTCTATCTGCCATTATTAGGGCTTTTTTAGCATTTTGTTCCACTAAAACGATGGCTTTGCCGTTACTATTAATTCCTTTAATTTGCTCAAATAAGCTAGTAACTAGAATAGGAGATAAAGCGGCAGAAGGTTCATCTAAGAGTAAAATTTCTGGATCTAACATTAAGGCTCTGCCCATAGCTAAAACTTGTCTTTCTCCACCAGAGAGCGTTCCAGCTTTTTGTTTTCGGCGATCATATAAAGTAGGAAACATATTAAAAATAGACTCTTTTAAAGATTTTAATGAGCCATGATGCAAAAAAGCACCCATTTCTAAATTTTCCTCGACACTAAGAGAGGCAAAAACATTAGATACTTGAGGCACATAACACAGACCTTTTTTAACAATATCTTCTGATTTTAACCCTGCAATATTTTCACCTTTAAAAAGTATTTCACCTTGATTGGGTTTCAATAAACCGAAAATTGTTTTAGCTAAAGTGGATTTTCCAGCTCCATTTGGACCAATAACCGCTACTAATTCCCCTGATTTAATGCTAAAATTTATCCCTTGTAAAATATTTAAGTCGGGGATATATCCTGCATAGACGTTATTAACTTCTAGTAAATTTGACATTTTTTATTGATTACACATAATTAACAAGAAATAGTTAAATATTCTTGAATAAGGTTAAATTTTACTCAAAAAATTTATTAATTAGCTTTTTGTTTCAAGTGTTAATTAATTGTAATTCTGGACGCTCTTCGGGTAAAATCGCTCCTTCTACTGGACAAACTTGAATACAAATTCCGCAGTCAATACAAGTATCAAAATCAATCCAAAACCAATCTGTACCTTTGCTATTTTTTTCTTCTCCCAGGTGAATACAAGCTACAGGACAAGCATCCACACAATCTGACACTCCTTCACAAACATTTGTAACAATAGTATGAGGCAATTTTCTGATTCTCCTTAATTATAATTATTTTTAGGTATATTTATTAATAATTATATAAACAAAGACAATAATTAACAATAAGAGGTAATGGGGAAGGAAAAAAGGAGAATACGTTAAAACTTAGCTTCATTCTAAAAGGTTTGACATTTATTCGGGAAGTCTTCAAGGCGATCGCCAAATAAAAAAAGTATTGTTTAATTTTGAAGATTAAAGAAAACAAGATTAAGATAAACAGAAAAAACCACCCCATCGGAATTCTGCAATTATAATAATGAGGTGATTATTTATAACAATTGATAATGGACAATTGACAATTGACAATGAATTTATCAGTCAACTAAACTCAGTTTAACTAACCTTTTTATTTTTGTCAACTTCTTTCTTTCCTATTACCCATTCCTCAATTCATAACCGAATAAATTAGGATTATTTTCTCCTAAATTAATATCACTTAAACCATACTCAACCCATTTTTGAGTTACTATTTCGGCTATATCAACATCTGATTCTAAAACTTCGCCCCAAAGATGATCGGTTTCAGGATAAATTTTAGTGGTAGCATCGATCGCCATTCGACCGCCTAAACCGACCTTTTCACTAGCAAAATCGAGAGTATCAAAAGGCGTTTCTGGCAAAATAAACACATCACGACTAGGATCAACTTTCGAACTAATTGCCCATACTACTTGACGAGGGTCTCTTATATTGATGTCTTTATCAACCACGATCACAAATTTAGTATAAGTAAATTGAGGCAATGCACTCCAAAAAGCCATAGCTGCTCGTTTGGCTTGACCGGGATAAGCCTTATCAATAGAAATGATGGCCGCTTTATAACTTAAAGCCTCCATCGGTAAGAAAAAGTCGGTAATTTCTGAAACCTGTTGACGTAAAATCGGTGTATAAATACGATTTAAGGCGATCGCCATCATGGCTTCTTCTTTGGGAGGCCTGCCACTAAAAGTAGTTAAATAGATGGGATTTTTACGGTGAGTAATGCAATGAAAACGAATCAGAGGAGAATCTTCTACCGCACCATAATAACCCATGTGATCACCAAAAGGACCATCTGGTAGCACTTCTCCCGGAGTAATTGTGCCTTCTAAAACAAATTCTGAATCTGCTGGTACTTCTAAATCAACTGTTTTACATTTAGCTAAACTGACACCGCTACCACCGTATAAACCAGCAAATAACCACTCAGATAAATCTACTGGAATAGGAGTAGCTGCTGCTAAAATAATTAAAGGATCAACTCCTAAGGCGATCGCCACTTCTAATTTTTTGCCCTGTAAGGCCGCTTTGCGTAAATGTCTTGCGCCTCCACGCACCGATAACCAATGAACGGTCATAGTCGTTTTAGACTGCATTTGCAAACGATAAACTCCTACATTAGGTGTACCCGTTTCACAATCTTTAGTAATCACTAAACCTAGAGTAATAATTTTACCCGCATCTTTAGAATATGGGCGAATTAAAGGTAATAAATTCAAATCTAAATCTTTTTCTTCAATAATCACTTCATGGCAAGGAGGAAAAAAATTACGATTAGGTTTAGCTTTAATAACATCAAATAAAACTTTACCAAAATCAATAGCTTGAGAGATTTTTTTAGGAGGTTTTGGCTGTTGCAACATTCCTAATTTTTTGCCCAAATCTTCTAATTCAGAAGGTTTTTGCATATTCATAGCCCAACAAACACGTTCTAAAGTGCCTAAAAAATTAATAGCAATGGGATGAGGCGAATTTTTAACATTTTCAAATAATAAACCAGGACCTCCAGCTTGTAACATTCGATTAGAAATTTCAGCTATTTCTAAATCAGGATCAACTAAAGTTTTAATTCGGCGTAGTTGTCCTCTTTCTTCCAATAAATTCAGGAATTGTCTTAAATCTCTTGCCATTTTATTTTATTTTTTGAAACTTCATCAGAAGGTTTTAGGGGTTAGGTACTAGGTTTTTTAAGAAGGTTTTAGGCTTTAGGAGTTAGGTATTAGGTTTTTTAAGAAATTAAATGACTTCAAAACTGCAAAAACGTAGATTTATAAAAAATTAGTCTTTAACCTACTACCTACTACCTATTACCCATTCCCTACTACCTACTTACTACCTATTACCCATTCCCTAACACCCTAACACCTAAAACCTAAAACTTAATCATCCCCTTCAACTTGGGATCGATATTCGATCGCCGAAAGGGTATCTAATAACTCATCATTAGGGTCATTTAATTTAACTTTAATTAGCCAACCATCGCCATAAGGGTCATCAGCGATTAAATCTGGACTTGTTACCATAGCCTCATTTTTCTCAATTACCATGCCTGAAACAGGAGGGTATAACTCTTCTACGGCTTTCACCGATTCGATAGTGCCAAAATTTTCTCCTACTTCCACCTCTTCACCAATGTCTGGTAATTCGAGAAAAACAATATCCCCTAATTGTTCAATGGCAAAAGCACTAACGCCTATAGTAGCAATACCATCACCATCTAAACGGATATATTCGTGAGAATCAAGGTATCTTAAATCTTCTGGATATTCTAAACTCATTATTGATTATTAATTATCAGGTATCAATGATTTATTATTACTGAATTAGGGATCGATAGACAAGCAAAATCTACCAATTTTAACGAATATATTCTTTAAGAATACTATTACGATTAGGATGACGTAATTTACGTAAGGCTTTAGCTTCTATTTGTCGGATTCGTTCACGAGTGACATTAAATATTTGCCCTATTTCTTCTAGGGTTTTCATTTTGCCATCATCTAATCCATAACGTAATCTTAAAACATCCCTTTCTCGTGGATTTAAGGAATCTAAGACGTTTTCTAAATCCTCTCGTAAAAGAGTTTTAGATACTTCATCCTCTGGAGTTTCTCCTTCTGCTTCAATAAAATCTCCTAGTCTGGAGTCTTCTTCTTTGCCTATCGGAGTTTCTAAGGAAATCGGTAATTGAGCGGATTTAGCTATAAATCGCAATTTTTCAATGGTCATTTCCATATCAGTAGCGATTTCTTCTTCTGTGGGTTTTCGCCCTAATTGTTGCGATAATAATTTAGTTGTTTTCTTAATCCGAGATATTGTTTCGTAGAGATGCACAGGAAGTCGGATAGTTCGTGATTGATCGGCGATCGCCCGAGTAATAGCTTGTCGAATCCACCAAGTAGCATAAGTAGAGAATTTATAACCTTTTTCGTGATCAAACTTTTCAGCTGCTCGAATCAAACCTAAAGAACCCTCTTGAATCAAATCTTGAAAAGATAAGCCTCGATTCATGTATTTTTTAGCAATGGATACGACTAAACGCAGATTAGATTGTACCATTTTATCTTTAGCTTTTCTGCCAATATACAGCCGTCGTTTAAAATCTCTTAAATTTTCGACATCACAGGCGATCGCCCATTCTTGATCAGAGGGAATACAGCCGGAATGTTCAATTAATTTGGCTCGAATTTCTTCAACTTCAAGTAAATCGGCAATTTGACGAGCTAATTCAATCTCTTCTTCTGCCCTTAAAAGTCGTATTCGACCAATTTCTTGTAAATAAATGCGGATAGAATCTTCGGTAAAAGGCTTTTTCTTGGTGGGAGTACGACGACGAGTTGTCGATAATTTGCGATTCTTTTTACCAGTAGAGTCACCAATCACATCGGTTAACTCTGTTTCTGCATTTCCATTAATATCAAAATTAGTATTAATGCTATCCGTATTTAACATTGATTCCAATTCTAAAACTGGACGTTCCATCGTTACAAATAATTCCTGTGCTTGCGTCATGCTGTTTTCCTCTTATTCCTTCTGAATCAAACTAGAATAGCCAAATTTTATTAGTGATTTATTATCACTTGATGTTGACTAAGGAAATTTTCCCTAGTTCTAAGTGAGAGATAATTTTTCTCACTCAATTTATTAAAAACGGGGAGCCCGTCTATACAAATCCTAACTCTATATTTTATTAAAGAGTATCAAGATTGTGCTTGTTAAATGATTAACTTATTCAAAATTTCTCTTGAATCATTTCTGTTTAAGGATCATTTTCCCAGAGTTTGATTAGAAAAATCTTTAGATATTGTAATGAATTTCACAGAAAATAACACTGTAATTGAGTAATTTTTTGGTGATTGAAAACTTTTGTAAAGATAATTCATTAATTTTTGTTACTAGTTAATATTGACTTTGAACACTAGGTTAACAAATGTTTTCTATTTTAGGATCAATTTTCTTAATTTTTTTTTTTTTAATTACTAATTTTTCTTTAACTATTAATAATAATATTCTTAACTATTGATTAAGTTTTATAACAAATTCATTATTTTTCTATTTTTATGCTTTTTCCATCTTCTAGGGATCATAAAAATGTAAACTATTTATGATCTATTGAATAATTATTATGGCTAATATTAACGATAATTTCCTGAAACTTAAAGCGGGTTACTTATTCCCTGAAATTGCTCGACGAGTTAGTGCTTTTTCTCAACTTAATCCTGATGCTAATATTATTAAACTTGGTATTGGTGATGTTACTGAACCTTTACCTCTTGCTTGTCGTAATGCTATGATTCAAGCTGTTAATGATCTTGGCGATCGCCAAAAATTTAAGGGTTATGGGCCAGAACAAGGTTATAGTTGGTTACGAGAAAAAATAGCTCAATTTGATTTTCAAAGTAGAAACTGTGATATATCGGCGGATGAAATCTTTATCTCTGACGGTTCTAAGTGCGATACTGGCAATATTTTAGAGATTTTTGGCAAAAATAACAAAATTGCCGTTACTGACCCTGTATATCCCGTTTATGTGGATACTAATGTCATGGCTGGTAATACGGGAGATGCTAATGAAAAAGGAGAATTTGATGGATTGGTTTATCTCCCCATTAATGCAGACAATAATTTTACCGCTACTATTCCTAGCGAAACAGTTGATTTAATTTATTTATGTTTTCCTAACAATCCCACGGGTGCTACTGCCACCAAAGATCATCTTAAAGCATGGGTTGATTATGCTAATAGTCATCATTCGATTATTCTTTTTGATGCTGCTTATGAGGCTTTTATTACTGATGATAGTTTGCCTCATTCTATCTATGAAATTGAAGGAGCGAAGAATTGTGCGATCGAATTTCGTTCTTTTTCTAAAAATGCTGGTTTTACAGGCACTCGTTGTGCTTTAACTGTCATTCCTAAAAATTTAACAGGCAAAACAAAAGATAATACAGATGTAGAATTATGGAAATTATGGAATCGCCGACAATCAACTAAATTTAATGGAGTTTCTTATATCGTTCAAAAAGGTGCTGAGGCAGTTTATAGTGAACAAGGACAACAAGAAGTTAAAGCCTTAGTTAGTTTTTATCTTGAAAATGCTCGTATTATTCGAGAGAATTTAACCTCTGCTGG
>CAZWLZ010000185.1:0-7274 GCA_964634505.1 uncultured bacterium
AATTGAGTAATAGAGTCTTCTTTGGCATGACTTTTAACCTCAACTATATAGGCATGCCAAAGAAGACTCTATTACTCAATTAAAAACTATTCTGCAACGTTTTCGTACCTTTTTTCCTGAACATAAAGATAAACAACTTTATGGTATTTTAGCCGTCGTGGATATGTCTCCTGAATTACGCCAAAAAACTCTACAAGAAGGATTTTACGTCGCTAGGATTCACGATCAAGTATTTGAAATCGATACCTCTGAAGACTTTCAACCTCAATCTTATTAATTATTTTTTATTTTTATGTTTCCTATTATTTATTCTTCTGATTTTTTAAAACATGATACAGGAAAATATCATCCTGAATGTGCCGATCGCCTAAAAGCTATTGTCGATTGTTTAGAAAATGTCTCTTGGCGTGATCAATTACAGTGGTTATTACCAACACCAATTAAAAATAGAGATGTCTTAATTTGGGTACAAAAAGTTCACACTCTTAAGTATATAAATCGAGTCGAAGAAATAGCTAATAATGGCGGTGGGCGATTAGATGCAGATACTCCCATATCACCTAAAAGTTACCAGATAGCCCTCTTAGCTGTAAGTGCTTGGTTAGATGGCGTTGATCAAGTTTTAACCAATCATAAACCCGTATTTGTCTTAGCACGTCCTCCCGGACATCATGCTACTAAAAATACTGGCATGGGTTTTTGTCTTTTTTCTAATGCGGCGATCGCCAGTTATTACGCCTTAGCACAAACAGGAGTAAAAAAAATAGCCATCTTAGATTGGGATGTACATCACGGCAACGGCACTCAGGAAATAGTAGAAAACAATCAAAATATAATTTATTGCTCATTACACCAATCCCCTTGTTACCCCGGCACAGGCAACCAATACGAACAAGGTTTATATCAAAATGTTTTAAATATACCCATCAAAGCAGGTAGCACTATCAAAGAATATCAGCCCCTTTTTCAACAAAAAGTAATCCCTTTTCTTAAGCAATTTGAACCAGATATATTAATAATTAGTGCAGGATATGACGCTAATAATAATGATACCCTAGCAAGTGTTTCATTGCAACCTGAAGATTTTGGACTTTTTACTAAATATTGCTTAGAAATAACCCCTAAAATTTTATTTGGTTTAGAAGGCGGTTACGATTTTGATACCCTTGCAGAATCTGTAAAATCTACTATCGAAAATTGTTTATGACTAAAAAAATAACAGGGAATGAGTAATTACATTTAAACTCCCCATAATTGGGGGAAATGGCAAAACAAATATAATTGTTAAGAAATATATATTTTTCTAGTTTTTGTATCTTTTTATACAGAAATTAGTTATTATAATAGGTAAGGAAAACAAGAAGGAGAAAAAATTATGGATACTCAACAACAAGCTCGTGCCTTAATGATGCGTCATCACCAAATGGTCAAAAATCGTCAACAATCCTTATTAAACAGAGTGGCATCAGAAATTGGACTAGATACTAACGGATTAGATTACTGTAATGGCACTCAAGGTAAACCTAATTCTAGTTATCGCGTAACTTATGATCGCAGTCATGCTTCTCTTAGTTAATTACAGTTTTTATCTTTAAAACTTTATATCAATATTTTATTTTTTAAACAATTATTTTTATTAAATTTTACTCTTCTTAATCGTTACTTAAATTCAAAGTAACGATTTTTTTTTTGATTAATTTATGATGATCATGTAAAATAGAAAAGTTGTATTTTCACCAATTGTAAATCTAGTGATTGAACGCTATACATTGCCAGAAATGGCTGAAATTTGGACTGATTCTTATCGAATGAAAACTTGGCTACAAGTAGAAATTGCTGTATGTGAAGCCCAAGCAGAATTAGGAAAAATTCCTTCTGAAGCATTAGAAGAAATCAAAAAAAAAGCTGATTTTGATCCCAAAAGAGTATTAGAAATTGAAGCAGAAGTTCGCCACGATGTGATCGCTTTTTTAACTAATGTTAATGAATATGTAGGAAAATCTGGACGTTATATTCATTTAGGTTTAACTAGTTCGGATGTTTTAGATACCGCTTTATCACTACAATTAGTAGCAAGTTTAAATCTTCTTTTAGAATGTGTAGAAGAATTAATTCAAGCTATTCGTTATCAAGCACAACAGCATCGTTATACCGTAATGGTTGGGCGATCGCATGGTATTCATGCCGAACCTATTACTTTTGGCTTTAAATTAGCTGGTTGGTTAGCCGAAATGATGCGTAATCGTGACCGTTTAGTTAGATTAAGACAAGATATATCCGTTGGTAAAATTTCTGGTGCGGTTGGTACTTATGCTAATATTGATCCTCAAGTAGAATCAATTACTTGTTCTTTATTAGGATTAACTCCTGATACTGCTTCTACTCAAGTTATTTCACGCGATCGCCATGCTGATTTTATGCAACAATTAGCACTTTTAACCGCATCTTTAGAAAGATTTGCTGTGGAAATTCGTAATTTACAACGCACTGATGTACTAGAAGTTGAGGAATTTTTTGCTAAAGGACAAAAAGGTTCTTCTGCCATGCCCCATAAACGTAATCCTATACGCAGTGAACGTTTAACAGGGATGGCTAGAATTATTCGAGGCAATGCGATCGCCGCTTTAGAAAATGTGGCCTTATGGCATGAAAGGGATATTTCTCATAGTTCGGTAGAAAGAGTAATTTTACCAGATAGTTGCATTTTGACTCATTTTATGTTAAAGGAAACTACAGATTTAATTAAACATTTATTAGTTTATCCTGAGAACATGAAGCGTAATATGAATGTTTATGGTGGGGTTATTTTTTCTCAAAAAGTGTTATTAACTTTAGTTGATAAGGGCTTGAGTAGAGAGGATGCTTATAAAATAGTGCAAGGTTGCGCCCATGAAGCATGGAATAAAACGGAGGGTGATTTTAGAAGTTTAATTGAGCAAAATTCAGAGGTGAAAAAATATCTTTCTCCTGCACAAATAGAAGATTGTTTTAATCCCAAAGAACATTTTAAAAATTTAGATACTATTTATCAAAGATTAGCAATTTAATACTTATTATTCTAATGTCCAAAGGATAGAATTTTATAGCAAAAAACGAGTTAATTAAGATATTATGATAGGCTTATGTCTCCCTTTTTAAGAGGGTTAGGGGGATTAGATTCTTCTAAGTATCCCATTCTTTGATATAAAGTAATCATTATCATCAATAAGTATTTTAAACTTTTTACTTTCCTATAATAATCAAACAAAAATATTAAAATATGTGGCAAAAAATACCCCAAGATTTAACTAAATTAGACTTAAATTTTGGGGCTATTCATATCTACTTAATTGACTTAAATTCTAACTTTTATCAAGTAGATGAATTGAGTAAATTTTGTGATCAAAATGAATTAATTAGAAGTAAAAATTTTAAGTTTCAAAATCATCAAAATTTTTTTATTCTTACTAGGGGTATTTTAAGAATTATTTTAAGTAAATACTTAGATATTACACCGCAAGAAATTATTTTTAATTACAGTGAGAAAGGAAAGCCTTATATAGAAACAAGTTTAAATCAAAATGAAATACAATTTAATTTATCTCATTCAGAAAATTTAGTTTTATATGCCATTACTAAACAATCCCAAATTGGTATTGATATAGAAAAAATTAGAGATAATTGTAATGTAACAAGTTTAGCAAAACGATTTTTTACTCCTAATGAATATCAAATAATTAAAGAATTAAATGATCAAAAAAAGTATCAAATATTTTTTCAAACTTGGACATTAAAAGAGGCTTATTTAAAAGCAATTGGTTTAGGATTATCAGGAGGTTTAGATTCTCTTTTGATTGATATTAATTCTCTTGATTCTGACTTAATTAAATTTCAAATAAATCAACAAATAGTTAATGATTGGTTGCTTAAAAAAATTGAGATTGATTCTAATTTTATGGCGGCGATCGCCATTCAAACAGTGACCCAAAATTTAACCATCAAATACTTTATAATTTAATCATGGTATTTTTTTATAGTAAAAATTATTAAACTATGACTATTACAGAAATAAAAAAAGCGGTTGAAAAATTGTCTATAAATGAACAAGAAGAATTGTTTGAATGGGTAGATGAATTAAAAGAAAATCAGTGGGATAAACGAATAGAAAATGACTTAGATAATGGTAGATTAAATAATTTAATTGCACAAGCAAAAAAAGAATTTAAGGACGGAAAATGCCAGAAAATTTAACTCATTATTATAGTCGTCAAGTAGGTTACAACAATAACAAGGGGTTTAAACCCCTTGTTTAATCCTCTTGTAAAGCCTTTATTTAAAACCCTTGTCTCAGCTATCTATTTTAAAAATTAAGACTTTGCATAGCACATTAATGTTTAATTGTCAAGGGCTAAATTGATTAAATGATCAACTAAATCAATAAAAGTAATACCAGAATTAGCCCATAATTGAGGATACATACTTAAAGAAGTAAAACCGGGGAAAGTATTAATTTCATTAATCAAAATTTCTCCCGTAGTTTCCACATAAAAAAAGTCAACCCTAGATAAACCTTTAGCATTAATAGCTTTAAAGGCTTGTAAAGACATTTCTTGAATTTGATTAACAATAGCATCAGGTAAAGAAGCAGGAATAATTAACTTCGCTTTGCCATCAGTATATTTAGTTTCATAATCATAAAAATCACTTTCAAAAGTTATCTCTCCCACCACAGAGGCTTTGGGATTATCATTACCTAAAACTGCACATTCTACTTCTCTTGCATTTACACCCGCCTCAATAATAATACGGTTATCGTAACTCGCCGCCTTATCTAATCCCTTTTCTAATTCTATTCTTGTTTTTGCTTTAACAATGCCTACTGACGAACCTAAATTGGCTGGTTTGATAAAACAAGGATAACCTAAAGTTTGATCAATTTCATCACAAAGTTTGGGAAAAATACAAGGATTCGACCAAATTTGTTCTCGTGTTACTGCTAAATATTTCACTTGAGATAACCCAGCTTGGGCAAATGCGGATTTCATCGCAATTTTATCCATGCCCACAGATGCCCCCAAAACACCACTACCAACAAAAGGCACTTGCATTAAAGTTAATAAACCTTGAATTGTGCCATCTTCTCCATTAGGTCCATGTAATACAGGAAACCACACATCAACCTCAGTAACTTGAGAGGGAAATTGCCATAATTGTTTTAAATCAAAATTTTCAGAAATAGAAGATTTACCAGACTGTAAAATTTGACTACTAAAATCTTGATCATGCCAAACACCATTTTGATCAATATAAGTAGGAATAACTTGATATTTGTTTAAATTAACTTCTGCTTGTAAAGCGTTGGCGATAGCCAATGCAGAAATAATAGAAACTTCATGTTCACCAGAACGACCACCAAATAACAATCCTACTTTTTTAATAGACATTTTGAATAAAAAAATAAATGTGAATAAATATTAAATTGTCACTGATCACCGATCAATTGTCAATTGCACAACAGCGATCTAAAATTGTACCATTTTCAGATAATATGAATAAGTACAAAAAAACCGTAAATAAAGAAACAGATTTTTCTGTTTTAACCTTAATAGGGAAGCAAAAACTTATTAAAAATAAAACGGGATACTATTCAAGAAATAATATAGAAAAATGAATCAAGAAGAAATATTTGAGAAAGTAAAAGAAATTGTCCTCGAACAATTAGACGTAAAAGCAGAAGATGTTAAACCAGAAGCAAGTTTTGCTAATGATTTGGGAGCTGATTCTTTGGATACCGTAGAATTAGTAATGGCATTAGAAGAAGAATTTGACATAGAAATTCCTGATGAAGATGCAGAAAAAATTGACACTGTACAAAAAGCGGTAGATTTTATTAAAGCGAAAAAAGGCTAAGTTATAATTTATATTTTTGTTTAGCCAATTTAGATAGTTAATCAATAAATATCCATTTTAATTGATATTAACTTACTATAAATTATTTTTACCATAACTTTCGACAAGTTAATTAAGACATTTTAATCCTTTAAGCAAGGGGTTTAAACCCCTTGTTAACATCCTACTACTAGGCGTTTTGACGACTGCTATAAATGGGATATTAACAAAAAGTAAAAATCTTTTATTAAAAAATTTCAATCATTCTGAGTAACTTGGCGATCGCCAAAATAAGTAAAAATAAATTTCCAAGAAAAAGACGTTAAAACTCAAGCATGAAAATTCATTGAGAATAATGACAAATAAACAATTAAAAAGAGTAGTAGTAACTGGTTTAGGTGCAATTACGCCCATTGGAAACAATTTACAAGACTATTGGCAAGGTTTAATAGAGGGCAAAAATGGCATCGGTTTAATTACCTGTTTTGATACTTCTAAACATCCTTCTAAAATAGCAGGGGAAGTCAAAAATTTTGAACCCCTAGATTATATGAGCAAAAAAGAAGCTAAAAAAATGGCTCGTTTTTCTCAATTTGCTGTGGTTGCTAGTCAAGAAGCCTTAAAAGACTCTCAATTAATCATTGACGAGACTAATGCGGATGATATTGGTGTTTATATCGGCACGGGAGTCGGTGGTTTAAATGTGATGGAAGAACAACAAGAAGTATTACTAACTAAAGGGCCTACTAGAGTTACACCTTTTTTAGTACCTACCATGATTTGTAATATGGCCGCTGGTTTAACCGCAATTCACACGGGGGCAAGAGGTCCAAATTCTTGTAGTGTAACGGCTTGTGCGGCGGGTTCAAATTCTATTGGGGATGCCTTTCGTTTAGTTCAAAATGGCTATGCTAAAGCGATGATTTGTGGGGGTACAGAGGCTGCTATCACTCCCTTAGCGATGGCTGGTTTTGCTTCTGCTAAAGCTCTTTCTACTCGTAATGATAGTCCCGAAATAGCCAGTCGTCCTTTTGATCAAGATCGAGATGGTTTTGTCATGGGTGAAGGTTGTGGTATTTTGATTTTAGAGGAAAGAGAACAGGCGATCGCCAGAGGTGCTAAAATTTATGCGGAAATGATCGGTTATGCCATGACTTGCGATGCCTATCATATGACTTCTCCTGTACCAGAAGGATTAGGGGCAACTAAGGCGATGGAATTGGCTTTAAAAGATGCTAATTTAAGTCCCAATGAAGTTAGTTATATCAATGCCCATGGTACAAGTACAGCAGCTAATGATGTGACCGAAACTAAGGCCATTAAAAAGGCTTTAGGCGATCGAGCTTATCAAGTGGCCATTAGTTCTACCAAATCCATGACTGGTCATTTATTAGGCGGTTCGGGAG
>CAZWLZ010000186.1:0-7270 GCA_964634505.1 uncultured bacterium
CTTCGGCAAACATTGCTAAGACACATTGCAAGATAAAACGCTGTAATTTTAAAGTGATTTCCTTATTTAAAGATACATCTTGTTTCGTTAATCTTTGTTGTAATATTTGAAATAAATTCCCTAGTCTTCGGGCTGCTTTTTCTGTTATTTCTACTTGATTATTTTTAAAAACTGATTCTAGTTTTTCTGACAACATAAAATTAAAAGCAGATGCCCTAGAGGGTAACTCTTCTAACCTAATGATGTCAAGAGGTTCGTCTAATTGAAGATTAAAATCAAAAATCCAAAACTCGTCAAAATTACATACAATAACGTATTGAGGGCGATTAGGTACAAGTTGTAACCAATAGTTGAAGGCTTGGGAGTAATGTTTAGTGAGGTTTTCGCCCCTTTTTTTCATCTCAATTAAGACTTTTGATTCCCATACTAAATCTGTAAAACCAATATTTTTTTTTAGACTACCTTTTTTGATCGATTCCTCATATTTTGCTCCTGCTTCTAACGCACCTTCGTAGCCAAATGCTTGAAAAAATCGATCTAAAAATATTTGTGTTTCTTGTTTTTCTTGCCCTTTGATATGTTGTTGACAGAAAGTAATAAAATCAGTTAGGGATTGTAAATTTTTTTCACTCATTGATTATAGTGGGCTAGGCTTCTAGCCGCGTCTTTTACTTGATTAAAACAGATAGTATTTGTCTAGTTATTTGATTGATTATAACCGTCAGGATGCTTGTTTTACAGTTTTTTAATGAACTTTGCTTAGGGTAATTCTAATGAAAAATTAAATAAAGATTAGAATAAATTAAACTTAATTATAAATCAAATCCTAGAGAAAGATAAAATTATGGTTCAACAATTAACAAAAACCTCCGAAAAAGAGCCTATTTTAGAACCAGATATGACTAATTTAATCACGGAGGACGATACCCCAGTGGATAATTTTGGTTCAGAAAAACAGCAACGATTTTTAACTAGCGTTTTATATACGGCAAGGCCTAATCAACGTTTTTTGGTTTGTGCGAATGTCGGCATTTATCATACTTACGGAGAGCCTCCTATTGTGCCAGATGTTTTCTTGAGTTTGGATGTGGAAACTCCTGAAAATTGGTGGGAAAAATCACACCGTTGTTATGTGATTTGGGAATTTGGCAAAATACCTGAAGTGGCGATCGAAATTGTCTCTAATCAAGTGGGAGAAGAATTAGGCAAAAAATTTAAAATTTATCAAAGAATGCGAGTTAGTTATTATGTTGTATATGATCCTTCTCAACAGTTAAGTACGGAAATTTTAAGAATTTTTAAACTTAATGGCAGTAAATATGTTGAGCAAAAAGATCACTATTTAGAAGAAGTCGAATTAGGTTTAACACTTTGGGAAGGAGAATTTGAGGGACGAAATGATCGCTGGTTAAGATGGTTCGATCTCCAAAATATAACCCCTGATAGCGAAATTCAACAAAATATTTTATTAACAGGTGATGAATTAGCAAAACAAGCTAAAATTGAAGCAAAACAAGCTAAAACCGAAGCTCAACAAGCTCAAATAAAAGCTCAAAAATTAATTGAACAATTAAGAGCATTAGGGATTGAACCAAATTTATAACTGATTGAGCAAAAGTCAATTTTTTGTCTTCTAACCTGCAAATCTGATAGATTTTTCTTTCTTTTACCTCAAAATGGAGAAACAAGGAGACGATAGTTTAAAATTAAAATGATCGAAAAAGACAAAAAATGATAGAATTTTGTTTATGGCTAGGGGTGTCTAAAAAAATTTAGGCTGAGAAAAACTCTTATCACTTGAGACTGGGTAATACCAGCGTAGGGAAGCTATTATTTAAGGAGAAATTATGAGACAAGAATGGATTGCGAAAAGACTCGGACAAAGTAATGTTTCACAAATGCACTATGCACGTCAAGGAGTCATTACTGAAGAAATGCAGTATGTTGCTAAAAGAGAAAATTTACCCGTTGAGCTGATTAAGGATGAAGTTGCTAGAGGTAGGATGATTATCCCTGCTAATATCAATCACCCTAATCTTGAACCAATGGCGATCGGTATTGCATCTAAGTGTAAAGTTAATGCTAATATCGGGGCTTCCCCTAATTCTTCTAATATTGATGAAGAAGTAGCAAAACTTCATTTAGCTGTAAAATATGGGGCTGATACTTTGATGGATTTGTCCACTGGAGGTGGTAATTTAGATGAAATTCGTACTGCTATTATCAAAGCCTCTAGTATTCCTATTGGCACAGTACCCATTTATCAAGCCTTAGAGAGTGTTCATGGTAATATCGAAAACTTAACTCCCGATGATTTTTTACACATCATTGAAAAACACGCTCAACAAGGGGTTGACTATATGACGATCCATGCGGGTATTCTGATCGAACATTTACCTCTAGTTCGCAATCGCATTACTGGTATCGTTTCTCGTGGCGGTGGTATTATCGCTCGTTGGATGTTACATCATCATAAACAAAATCCTCTTTATACTCATTTCGATCAAATTATTGAAATTTTCAAAAAATACGATGTTTCTTTTAGTTTAGGGGATTCTTTGCGGCCTGGTTGTACTCATGATGCTTCCGATGAAGCTCAATTAGCTGAGTTAAAAACTTTAGGACAATTAACTCGTCGTGCTTGGGAACATGATGTACAAGTTATGGTAGAAGGGCCTGGTCATGTACCTATGGATCAAATTGAATTTAATGTCAAAAAACAAATGGAGGAATGTTCTGAAGCTCCTTTTTATGTTTTAGGTCCTCTTGTTACTGATATTGCACCCGGTTATGATCATATTACTTCGGCCATCGGAGCTGCTATGGCTGGTTGGTACGGTACGGCTATGTTATGTTATGTAACTCCTAAAGAACATTTAGGTTTACCTAATGCTGAAGATGTGCGTAATGGTTTAATTGCTTATAAAATTGCAGCTCATGCTGCTGATATAGCTCGTCATCGTCCGGGAGCAAGAGATAGAGATGATCAACTTTCTGAAGCTCGTTATAATTTTGATTGGAATCGTCAATTTGAGTTATCTTTAGACCCAGAAAGAGCTAAAGAATATCATGATGAGACTTTACCTGCTGATATTTACAAAACGGCGGAATTTTGCTCTATGTGTGGACCTAAATTCTGTCCGATGCAAACTAAAGTTGATGCTGATGCTTTAACTGAATTAGAAAAATTCTTAGCTCAAGAAACTAAACAAAAACAGTTAGTTTCTTAGTCATTAATTTATCCCCCTAACCCCCTTAACAAGGGGGAATATCACCAATAATTGTTAAACACTTTTAATATATTCAATACCTAATTTTTTTTCTTGAATCAGATCTGGTAAATCTTGAACAATATAAGAACAAGTTCTAATAAAAGCAATTTGCCATTTTTCCAACCATTTTACCTGCATACTGGTTAATTTGGTACTAGATAAACCATTAAATTTAATTCTTGCTCTTTCGATCACAAAATTATTTAACCAATCTACATTAGGGCGAGAAGAATCTAAATATTTGGTAGTAATACTTGGGCCTAAATAATTACTAACTAAATTAGCAATTTCTTGAAAATTATTAACTAAATCTTCAATAGTAATTTTTCTTGCACCAACAATATTGAAACTGGAAATTTTTTCTAAGCCCATGGCATCGGGATTAAAACCTTGATCAAAACGAGTAGTGGTACTGTATATTGCTCCTTTCCAATAAACGCCTCCAATTTGTATCCCTGTTAATAAAGCACCACTTAAATCAGCTTTACTAAAGTTAGCTTTTGTTAAAAATGATCCTGTTAAATAAGCTTCTTGTAAAATAGCATCACTAAAATTAGTTTTGGCTAAATAGGCTTTAATTAAATAAGCCCCTTTTAAATTTGCCCCCTTAAAATTTGCTCCTGTTAAATTGGATTCATTAAAATAGCATTTACTTAAATTGGCGTTACTAAAGTTAGCCGATCTTAAATCTGCATAACTTAAATCTGAACCTTCTAAATTTATCCCCTGAAGATTCACTCCTCTCAAATCAATTCTTCTTAATTGTAGTTGAGCAAAATCTCTTTCTCCTGTGTTGTAACGACTTTGAATATCTCTTAATGTGCTATTTGCTAACATGATATAACCCTTTTTTATAACTTATTTCTTCTTTATATTTATTTATATTTCTTATTTTATTTATAGCAAAAATAGGTTGCAAATATTTAAAGATTAAGCATTATTAACATAATTATTTACAATTAATTTAATTAGTTAATTTTGATAAATTTATTTTCATAACACCTATGTAGAATAAGAATTTTTTTATAAATTTGAGATAATTTGGCTAAAATTTTTACGTGTTTTATTTAAGTAAATTTACGGTTAATTTCTATGTATTTAACTTTTAAATGGAGGAAAGTTTAAGTATTTTTTTTTAATGGAAATTGATAAAATTGACAATAAGATTAAACCCATTATGCCAGCGATGGGATTTTGATCAATTCCTGTTATCCAAGTTGGCACTTTTTCGGTATAAATGACTATTTTTCCTACGTTTAGAATATAAAAACCCCAAACTAAGCCTCCATGAATACCGATACAAATTCCTAATAAATTTTGATGAGTTTGTTTGGCCCATACTAAAGTTAAGCCTAACAAAAATAGAGCAGGAAAAGTTACAAAGGTTCTGATTATTTCTGTGATAGGTTTGATAAAATGAAGGGCGGCAAAAGCTAAGGCGTTAATAAATGGTACTTTTTTAGCTGAATAATCTTTTTCTAATTCTGTTAATAACCATCCTCTGAATAATAATTCCTCTCCTATGGCGATCGCCATAGCACTAAGGAAACCTTCCATAATTAATTTAACTGGGGAGATAACAGGAGGTTGAAATGTTACCCAGCCTAAGAGAAATTCAATCAAAAATAATAAATTATTACTAATAAAACCTATTAATAATCCTTTAAGTAAATAAAGTAAATTTTTACGACTAATGATTAATCCATAAAGTTTAAATAAATTAGTTTTTCCATAAACATATTTACCCCATAAATGTAAGGAAATTAAAAAAATAACAAATAATAACCCCATGGTTAAAATAGTTGTTAAATTGGGATTTTTGTTCTGTAAAAATAGATAAATGGGCAAAGATAAAGGCAACCACAAAACTAGTAAAGTTAGTAGAAATAATCCTAACCTTGCTGGTGCAGATAAAAATTGAATTTTAGGTAAAAACAAAGGATTTTAATAATTCGCAGTTAGATGGTAAAAAGGTGCCAGGCGTTAGGGGTTAGGTTTTTTAAGAAGGTGTTGGGTTTTAGGTATTAGGTTTTAGGCTTTAGGTTTTTTAAGAAGATGTTGGCTTAAAATTAATTAATTTAGTAATTAATCAGTTATAAAATTAGTTGAAAACCGCAAAAAAAGGTGATTTATAGTTAAAACTGATCAGCGATTGTTTATTTTTTCTTCTCCTATTCCCCATTCCCTATTCCCCATTCCCTATTCCCTATTCCCTAACATCAGTTAGTAATTATTATGGCTTTCTGTACTACTATTGTACTATAATTTTATTAGTCGGCGGCTTCAATGGTACTAGTTAAACCATGACTTTTTAAAGATTCACAGTAAAATTCAGCATGTTCTAAAGCACAAGTAGTAACTAATCCCTTCCCATTATTATGAGTTTCCATCATAATACTAATTGCTTTTGGTTCATTCATACCACCAATTGTTTTAAGTAATACTTCAACTACATATTCCATAGAATTAAAGTCATCGTTATGTAATAAAACTCGATAACCATGATCGTGTTTACGAACAGTTTCATTAGAGATTGTTGGTTTTTCTATAGTTTGTGTTGACATTTTTCCTCCTTGTCTTTTCTTACATTAACAAATTTGATTGATAAATTTAGACCTATTATAATTTATATAGCAAGAATCAGGTGTGTTGAAAAATTTTTTAGAATCATAATTTGATAATATAGAACTCATTGGGCCTCTACTCATGATTACTGATAAAAATATAATTCTGAATAGGTTTTCAGGGAAAATCTCTTCAATTAAAGATAATAATTTCAGGTAGAATAGCATATAGATTATATAATTACGATAATTTTTGAGAAAAATAAAAAACAATGAAAGTAAAAGGAAAAATTGACCATAAAGACTTGGGTTTAGGAGCATGGGTAATAGTAAGTGATCATGGTCAAATTTACGAAATATATAACCCATCAACTGAATTATGCAAAAAAAATCAATCCGTAGAAATTACAGGCACAATTAAAGATGATATAGTTAGTACATCAATGGTAGGGGAAATTTTAGCAGTAGAATCTTTCAAAATTTTGTAAATATCTTCAAATATTTTTTGATCAAAAAATGTTACCCACTAAATTTAAATGAAAATCAGTTATCTAAATACAGCAAAAAAGTCAAAATAATGTTACAGTAATTTACAATATTAAGAATATTAAATTTTATAAAAAATTAAATTATGTCTCTTCCCATTCGTAATGTGGCAATTATCGCCCACGTTGATCATGGTAAAACAACTTTGGTTGACGCACTCTTAAAACAATCTGGGATATTTCGTGAAGGTGAAGAAGTACCTGATTGTGTAATGGATTCCAATGATTTAGAAAGAGAAAGAGGAATCACCATTCTCTCGAAGAATACCGCCGTACATTATCAAGATACTCTTATTAATATTGTTGATACTCCTGGCCACGCTGATTTTGGCGGTGAAGTTGAGCGAGTTTTAGGTATGGTTGATGGTTGTATTTTAATTGTGGATGCCAACGAAGGCCCTATGCCTCAAACTCGTTTTGTCTTAAAAAAGGCTTTAGAAAAAGGATTACGTCCTATTTTAGTTGTTAACAAAATTGATCGAGATAAAGCTGATCCTGAACAAGCTGTTGATAAAGTTTTTGATCTTTTTGTAGAATTAGGTGCAGATGATGATCAATGTGATTTTACCACTCTTTACGCCTCTGGTTTAGCAGGTTTTGCTAAAAATAATTTGAGTGACGAGGGGCTTGATATGAAACCCTTATTTGAAGCTATTTTACACCATGTTCCACCTCCAGCTGGTGATCCAAATAAACCTTTACAATTACAAGTAACCACCTTAGATTATTCTGAATATTTAGGGCGTATCGTAATTGGACGTATTCATAATGGTACAATTCAAGCTAATCAACAAGCAGCTTTAGTTAAAGAAGATGGTTCGATCGTCAAAGCAAGAATTACTAAATTATTAGGTTTTGATGGCTTAAAACGAGTTGAATTACCTCAAGC
>CAZWLZ010000187.1:0-7231 GCA_964634505.1 uncultured bacterium
GGTTATAGTACGGGTTCTCATTTACATTTTGAAATTCATCCCCAAAGTGGTAAGGCTATTAATCCGATGGCTTTTTTACCTCAAAAATGATCCCTCTATCCTCCCTTTTTTAAGGGGGTATTAGGGTATTGGGGTATTAGGGTGTTAGGGGATTAGGGTATTAGGGAGATTTTTAGCTACATTTTAAGTAATAATTAAAAATCTTCAAATAATCAAATTATGGCTCTAAATTATCAACAACTATCTTTTCTTATCTGTTTTACAGTTCTCTTAGTCAACTAAAATTTTAGAATGAAACAAAACAGCCCCGCCCTTAAATCGGATGGACATAAATCAACATAATTTCCTAATCAACTTGTTTTTGCTATGATGTTCAGTTCAAATAATTTTTACTTTGTAAGTTAATTTAAGTAAAATTTCCCCTATTTGTTGACGGCGATCGCCTTGTAGTTCAATTGTATTATCTTTGATAGTTCCTCCAGCACCAAGTTTAGTTTTTAATTCTTTAAGTAAATTAACAAGAGTGTCACCAGAACATTGAAAACCAGTAATAATCGTAACGATTTTACCTTTACGTCCAGCTTTAGAGATAGAAATTTTTAAATTTTGTTGAGCAGGAGACAATTCGGGAGTAGTGTGTTCTGAATTATTAGTATTGTTTATTTGTCCAAATTCTTGATAAATAATTTTATTTTTAGTCATAAATTAAATAGAAAAAATAATATTTAAGTCAAATTATTTTACTATATAGTCAAACTAAGAAAATTTAGAATAAGGTTAAAATTTCTTTAAAATGAGAACAATTGCTTATTTTTATCAGGATATTTTGTTAAATCGTGAAGAAAAAATTAACGTTTTAGGGTTAGAAATAGATCAAATATATGAAGATTTTAATTCAAGAATAGAATTAGAAAAATTAATTAAAAATTGTGAACAAAATCCACCTCAATATTTAGTAATTAGATATTTAGAAGAATTAGGCGATAATTTTAATGAAGTTATTAATAATTGGCAAAAAATAGAATCCTTAAAAATAGAAATTATTGTTATTTATCAAAGTTATAATAGTTCCCAATTTCTCAATCAAAATGATCAAGAAATAAAAAAAAATTTAGCTTCAATTTTTCACAATATTGAACACAATCAAAGAAGTAATAACTTAAAAAAAGGTCATGCTCGTAATCGTTTAAAAATGTTGCCGCCTCCTGGGCGATCGCCATATGGTTATCGAAGAGGCAAAGATAAGTATGTCATAGATCGTAGTACAGCACCAATTATTAAAGATTTCTTTGAAAGATTTTTATTATTTGCGTCTTTAAGAGATGTGGTTAGATATTTGCAGCAAAAATATGGCAAAAAGATTGCGGTAACTACAGCCCGTCATTGGTTAACAAATCCCGTATATCGAGGCGATTTAGCTTATCAAAATCAAGAAATTATTGCAGATACTCATTTTCCTATTATTACCAGAGAAGAGGGGGCTCAAATTGATCGACTTTTGCAGCGTAATAGTTGTTTTGCCCCTCGTAGTGCCACTACTAGCCACTGTTTAGCGGGATTAGTTTTTTGTGATAAATGTGGACAAAAAATGAAAATTACTCCTGTTTCAATTAAGCATAAAAAGAAAAAATATCTTTATTTAACACCTATTAATTGTCCTGAAAATCCTCGTTGCAAATCGATTAATTATAATTTAATTTTGCAGGAAACTATTAATAATATTTGTGTTGAATTACCGCTAATTGCTAATAATATTAATTCTCCTTCTCCTGACATTTTTAAAAATAATTTTCAAGCAGAAATTAATAAAAAAGAAGAAATTATTAGTCAATTAAATGTATTACTTAATCAAGGTATTTTAGATCAACAAACCACCCAATTAAGGCATTATCAATTACAAAAAGAAATAGCTCAATTAAAAACAAAAATAGCTCAATTACCTCCTGCTAATTTAAAGGCGATCGCCTCTACTGTCTCTATTCCTGAATTTTGGTTAGACTTATCTGAAATTGAAAGAAGATTTTATTTTAGAGAATTTATTAAGAAAATTTTAGTCTTTTCTACTACTACTAATAACCTAAAAAATTTAAGTATCAAATTAGTTTTTATTTTTTAATTTCTTACTATTTTAAGAATTATTTAATAACATCATCAGGATCGAGCAAAAATATAGTCTCTTCGCCTTTTTCGGTCAAAATCATCGTAACATGAGATGCAATACGTAAGGTGTCAGAATTACGATAAGAAGGGGGAATAATGCGAATATTCTCTAACTCAATATCTAGTAAACTAGGGGCTTCATTCACAATAATGCCAAATAATTCATTAGCACTATTACGCACTAAAATCAAGTATTTTAAATTATCTACATCTTCAGATTGAGAAATATTAAATAGTTTTCTATGTAAATCTATGACTGTTATTTGGCGATCGCCAATATTAACTAATCCAAAATGATTAAGGCCACTACTCACCATGGTGGCATAATTAATTACTTTTTGTACCACATCAATATTAAAAGCAAAATTAAGATTACCTACAGAAAAAACCACAAGTTTAATAGTTTTAATCGCTTTAGAAGATTTAGAAGAGGGAAGATTCGCCGTATTCATACATTTGGGGATAATGGGATAATCAATAATTAAGTGTTAATTATAGCAACTAGAATTTGCTTAGTCAAAATTATTTAGGAGGGTGGGCAATGCCCACAAATCAAGAGTAATATTATAGATTAGGTTAAGGCATCGAAACCAAAAACTGTAATATAACAACAATACAGCAATGAAACTTAATAGCAATTTATCCTTAAATCAATCAATAATTTTGATCGCCCCTTTTTTTTTATGGGGTAGTGCAATGGTAGTAATGAAAGGAGTTATCACTCAAACAACTCCCTTATTCCTAGCCACCATGCGGCTTTTTCCAGCAGGGATTTTAATCTTATTAGTAGCCGTAATTTTAAAACTACCCCAACCAAAAACCCCGATAGCATGGCTTTGGATTATTCTTTTTGCTTTAATTGATGCTGTCATGTTTCAAGGTTTTTTAGCCGAAGGATTATCCCGCACAGATGCAGGTTTAGGTTCGGTAATGATTGACTCTCAACCCTTAGCAGTAGCTATATTATCCCGTTGGTTATTTCATGAAATCATTGGTTTTTGGGGATGGTTAGGCTTAGGCATTGGAATTATTGGTATTAGTTTCATCGGATTACCAACAGATTTAATCAACAATTTTTTACAAATAAATTCTTTTGATTTTTCTTTAAATCTATTAAATTTATTTGATAATGGACAATGGTTAATGTTACTGGCTTCCTTATCTATGGCAATTGGTACAATTATGATACCTTTTATTTCTAAACACGTTAACCCAGTAGTAGCAACAGGTTGGCATATGATATTAGGAGGGATAATTTTATTTTTCTGTTCAATTACTTGGGAAAACAATCAATGGATTAACCTTAACTTGCAAGGTTGGTTATCTATTAGTTATGCCACCATATTCGGAAGTGCCATCGCCTATGGACTATTTTTTTACTTGGCTTCCAAAGGAAATCTTACCAGCTTAAGTGCCTTAACCTTTTTAACTCCTCTATTTGCCTTATCTTTAGGTAACTTATTTCTGCAAGAAATATTATCTTCTTTACAATGGATAGGAGTAGGATTAACATTAATTAGTATTTATTTAATTAATCAACGAGAATATATTTTAACTATCTTGAATCTTAAGAAAATTAATATTCTCCTTAATAATACCGAAGAAATTATTGAAAAAAAGTAAATTAAAAAAAATTTTTTATTAGCCTAATTATATAGCAGAAAAAGGATTAATTAGGACATAATAGATAGAGGCGATCGCCAAGTGACTTGCCTTTGAGAATAGCCAATAGATTTGTTATCATATTTTTTATATTAATTTATCAATTTCTATATTTGGTATCTAACCATATCAACTACTGTATCACTGACAAATTTTGGTTGTATTATCTGTAGGCTGAAAATATAAATAATCTTTTAACCAATGGCATCCTTGAGTAATTAAACCATCAATAGTTAAAGGCAAAAAAGAAACATTACCGTCATCACTTGCTGCCGCAATAATTTTGCTATCGGAATTAAAACGAATACTGGTAATATTTTTTTCCTGATGGGATAATGTAAGTAAAGGAATACCATTACTTCGCCAAAATTTAATTATTCCCCCAGCATAACTACTTGCCAGTAATTTACCATCTGGACTAAAATTTAGATCAGTGATAGGATTTGTAGATTCTTCAATAGTAGTTATTTTGCCTCCATTTTGCCAAAAATTGAGCCGATTATCCTTAGTTATAAAAGCTAAAAATTTCCCCGTTGGATGAAAAGCTAGACGAGTAACTTTTTGATTTTCAAGAAGAGTATTATTAAATTTACCGTCTAAAGTAAAAAGTTGCACAGAATCTTGATCATTAACAATAGCCACAGTTTGATTGACGGGATTAAACGCAGCATCATTAATATTTCCAGAATAATCCATCACCGTTTTTATAAATGTACCATCACTTTGCCAAAGTTGAATCAAGCCATCCCAACTAACAGTATAAAAAGTTTGATGATGAGGAGGAGAAAAGATTTGTTTAATTTCACTACCATTTTTCAGACTTTTAATAAGTTTATTATCGGCTGTTTTTATCTCAATTGTGCCATCTAATTTTCCTAATATTAATTGGTTATTATTCTGATTAAAAGCCATACTTGTAATAGGATTTGTTTCAAGTAAAATAGAAGCTACTTGCCAAGTTTTAATTTGTCCACTTTGACTGGCTGCAATTAAATTTTGCCCATTTTTATCAAAATTAATACTAGAAATTGGTGCATTATTATCTGAGAAAATTTGAGGATAATTTGGATTATCGAAACTCCAAATTTTAATATCTCCTTCCAGATTAGCTGAAGCAAAAACCTTACCGTCATTACTAATTTTTAATAAAGAAATAGGTTGACGATTAATTAAATTATTTTTGCTATCATCTGAGGTAAAAGTATTGATTAATTGCCCATTTAAAGACCATAATTTGATCATACCATCATCTCCTCCAGAAACAATCTGTTGATTATCAGGAGTAAAAATGACGCTTTTAACCTCTGTTTTATGAGCGTCAAATGATATTTGTAATTTCCCATTTAATTGCCAGATTCTGATTTTACCATCTTCACTTCCAACAGCAATTAATTTATGATCAGGACTAAAATTAAGGCTATTAATACGAGGAAAATTATTATTATTTTTGGCTTGTAACGTTTTTAATAAATTACCTTTTATTGACCAAATTTTTATTTTCCCATCTGTACTTCCCGATGCTAATAAAGTTCCATCTTGATTAAATTCAATATTATATACTCGATATTTTTGCAATAAATCATTATTTATAATTTTAAATCTACTAATTAAAGTTCCATTTTTATCCCAAATACTTACTGTACTTTGTTCATTAATGGCTGCGATTATTTGACTATTAGGACTAAATTTAAGATCGAAAACAGCAGTATTTTGTTGAAATTCTTGGTCAAATTTTAAAGGTTTAGGTGTTTTAATTAAAGTACCATCACGCTCCCAAAGTTCAATTACTCCTTCATTATTTCCTGTGGCAATTATGGTATTATCTGGACTAATTGCTATGGTTTTAATTTTACTTTGATCATTATTTTGTAATTGAATTTGATTTTTAAGCTGAATTTGTGAAAGAATTTTAAGTAAAGCACTGACAGGACTTACGGTAGGATAATCACTAAGATTTTGATTGCTATTAACTAATTTTTTGAGGCTTTTTCCTGCTTCTATTGCTTTGATTAAGGATTCAATTTGTTTCGTTTTAACATCTTGTTGAATCTCATTACCTAATTTTTCTAATTGAATAATTTGACGAGCTTTATTAATTTTATGTTGAGTATAAAAAAATGTAGCCATTATAATCAATATTGCAATTATAGCCGTCCATTGAATAATTTTTTGAGCTTTTTGATTAGCTTTAGCTAAAATTTCATTTTCCTTTTTATCTTGTTCGGTTTGACTTATAGCCAAAAATTCATAATCTAAATTGCTTAAATTTTTTCCTTGTGACCATTGTTGAGATTCTGCTAAAGTTTTACCTTGAATAAGAAAAGATTTATCTTTTTTTGACTGTAACCAATATTTTAAATAATTACTATAAGGGCGTTTGTTTTCTAATTGATAATTTAACCAATCTAAATTAAATACTGCTTGATAAATAGGGTTATAAATTTCTAAATAATTATTCTTTAAAACTACTAATCCTGTTAATCTTAAGATAATTTGTTCATCGCTATTATTAAATAAAATTGACTTTTTTGCGATAATTTCTCTATATAATTCTAGTAAAATAATTAATTTATTATCATCATTAATCAGGCGATCGCCAATAGTTCTTAAATGTTCTGGCTCGTCTTGACTTTCCCAATTATTAATAATATATTCCTTAACAATTTGTTCGATTTTGTCTGATTTATAATCAGCTTTTTCCACTACTAAGTTACACAATTTTTGCGTTAAAAAAGGTTGTCCTCCTGTCCAAAATAATATCTCTTCTAAAATAATTTCTGGTTGTTCAAATTGAGGTATTAAACCTTCCAAAAGACTAGATTTACATTCAGCAAAAGTTAAGCCTGTTAATTCAATAGAATGTCCAATATTAAAAGGAGTTTTAGTTTTATCTTCAATTAAATCTCTAGGAGAAGCTACACCTAAAAGGCAAAAAGTAAGTCGATTAAATTCTTGTTTTTCGGCTTTTTGATTATAACAAGCTCGAATAAAAGCAAAGAAGTCATCTTTAAAATTTGCTTTAATAACACTATCAATTTCATCAATAAAAATAACGATATTGGCAGAAATATAATTAATTAAAATTAACTCAATTAGCTTGTATAGTCTTTGAATTTCTGGTAAATTTTGATCTTCATTCCACCAATTATTAAAATCAAATTCGGTATCGATTTCTAAACCATCTAATAATAAATCGGCAAAACCTTTATACCATTTATCTGCAGTATTATAACTACCAATTAAAGTTAAATCTATCGAAGGACATTTAACACCTTTAGCACGAAGTTTTTTCGTCGTTTTGACACGCAAACTAGATTTACCCATTTGACGAGAATTAAGAATAAAACAATACTCGCCCTTTTGTAAATATTCAAACAAATCTTGATCCGCTTTTCTACTAACATAAGTA